>JACQGS010000169.1 GCA_016199405.1 Chloroflexota bacterium
AGAACGCCTGCCCCTTCAAATCTGTGATGTACTGAGTCTGCATTCAATTCGCGCGCAAGCACTATCGTTTCCGCTTCGCCCAAGTCCATTTCATCCAAGAGTACTTCAACCGCCAAGCGGTCTATGACTTTCGCACTCCTTATCCAAGTCGCGTCGGAAACTTCGCGCTTGGCTCCGCCTTCCTCGCGGCCTTTGACCACCGCTTCATCGTACACGGCTTGCGCGATGTAAATCTCGCTGAAAAGTTGGCGAAGCAAATCAAAGCGTTGAATGCTCGCGAGACCAATCAGGGGCGTTGTGTTCGCGACGACAATCATCCGTTTGGTTTGACCTCAAGTTTTCCGACGGCTTGGAATTCCTCGGCGAGTTCTTCTGCGGTGTAATTGACGTATGCAATTCCGCGCGCGCGAAGTAATGCCAGAAACTCGACGCGAGGGATGTTCAAGAGACGCGCGCTTTTGCCGGATGAAATGTGTCCTTCGGTGAATAATGAGAGTACCAGCCATTCAACGAGGCGGTGTTGGACTTGCTCTTGATTCAATCCGTACTGGAGCAATGGCGCAGGTACGCGAACTTGGAAAGTTGCTTCGGTCATTTGTATTTCTCCTTGCGACAGAACCGCTTGCAATTGTAACGCAAAAGTTGAAATCTGCCAACGGCAATTTTCGTAGGGCGATTCGTCCCACATGCTAACGCACTCGCACGCGCAATTATACTCGCGCGAATTGCTCTTGTCTATTGCATTTTCTCTGCGCCCTCTGCGTCTCTGCGGTTAGAATTATGCCAACGCCATCAGCGCGATGCCCGCGACGATCATCGCCGCGCCGAAAACGCGCGCGCGCCCGAATCCCTCTTTCAGCGCGAGTGTTCCCAACAACGCGCCGATCACGACCGCGAGACTCCGCCCGGCGGTCACGTAACTCGCGCTCGTCATCGCAAGCGCGGTGAGAACGAAAAGATACGTCGCAATAATCGCGGCGGCGCCGACGAGAAGATGCCCCAAATTCACGCGCACCAGTTCGAAATTCGTCTGTACGCGTGACCGCCGCCATACCAGCGGCAGCCAGCCAATCAGATTTCCAAAAAAGACCCAGAAATTATACACCGTCGGCGGTGTGCCATTGCTCAGGGCGAGTTTGTCGGTGAACGAATAGACCGCGATGAAAACGCCGGACAGGAGCGCCCACCGCGTCGCCGGATTGCGAAACGCGTCCAGCAAATCGCGCGCGCGAAATTTTTGGTCCCCGCCGTTCGCGGTGAGCGACACGAAAAACATTCCCGCGACGACAATCGCGATGCCGGCATAGCCGAGCGCCGGCAAGCGTTCATTCAGGATCAGCGCGCTCCACAGCGCGACGAGAATCGGCGGCAAGCCGCGCGCGAGCGGATACACGAGCGACAAATCGCCGACGGCGTAGCCGCGTACCATGCCGACGAAAAATCCAATTTCCGCGAGCGCGCTGATGAGGTAAAAAGGCACGGAGGCAGGCGCAAGATAAATTCCGTTGCCGGAAATGATCAGCCACGCGCCATATGACAGCGAGCCAATCGCGATCGTCCACCAATAATAGGCAATCGTATCGCGTGAGGATTTGACGAGAAAATTGTACAGCGCGTGCAGAAACGCCGAGAGCAGGACGAGCAGGAGGGCGGTGAGGGGCATGGGAAAAGTTGGAAATTAGAGATTCGAGATTTCACGTATTGCGTGATAAGTATTACGTAAAAATTTTTTACGACATGAATTACCACTTGCCAATTACCCTCACACAAAAGGAGCAACCTGCTCCTCAGTGGGTTCCGCTCAGCAGTACCACGGCTCGCTCAAATGCGGAATCGGCGCGCTCGCAACGTATCCTGAGCGAAGCGCCGCCGGCGCGGAGTCGAAGGGCGAGTCATACGCGATCTGCCACACGCGCGCGAAAATTTCGCGGCGCGATAATTTTTGCTTCTCGCCGGCGCGCACCGCGTCGAGCGCGGCGCGTTGCAAGTCATCTACGCGCGGATCGGGATGCTGCCACGGATAGCACAGGTTCGCTTCGTCAAACGCGCCGACGAGTCGCCGAACCTCCGGCAATTCGAGCAGGCGCGAATTTGCGGTGATGAGCAAGCGAATCGCCAGTTGAATCGGCGCGACGTGGTCAATCAAATCCAATTCCGCGATCAGCGCGAGCAAATCGCGATAGCCCGCAAGCGAAATCCATGGATTGAACGCGACAAACGTCGGCTGGAGCGTCAGTCCAAGTTTGCGGAACATCGCGGCGACGCGAATAAAATCCGCGCGCGTATGCCCTTTGTCGAACAACTCGAGGATACGATCATCTACCGCTTCGACCGCGCTGGTCACGAATAAACAACCGGTGTCGCGCAAAAGCGGCAATTTGTCTGCATGCTGAAGCAGATGTTCGATTTTGATCGTCGCATCGTATGTCACAGCCGGAAATTCGCGATGCAATGCTTGCACGATCGGCAAGGTGTGACCGATGCCGTTGAAAAAATCCGGATCGCCAAACGTAATATGCCGCGCGCCCGCTGCGATTTGCTGACGAATATCGGCGAGCACAACGTCGCGTTGCACAACGCGGAATTGTCCGCTGTACACCGGCACAATCGGGCAATGCCGGCAGAGATGCTTGCAGCCGCGCGTCGTTTCCGTGTAGCCGGCGATCCGCGCGTCGCCGTTGATTTCTAATCGCGCATAGCGCGATAATTCCGGCAAGCTCGCGCGATCGGGCACGCGAAAGTTGAGGCGCGGCAACTCACGCATGTCATTGCGAGGAGGCGATCCTGAGCGAGCGAGACGAGTCGAAGGATGCCGACGAAGCAATCTTCTATCTCCAAGGGCAGAGACAAATTCCGCGTCATTGGAATTTGGGGATTGCTTCGCCTGCTCCGCCGGCTCGCAATGACGTGATGTGTTGAACGCGCGGCACAGCGCGACCAACTCCTCTTCAAACTCGCCGCCCAAGATCGTCGTGATCCCAAGCGCGCGCAAATATTTTTCGTTCAGCGGCGCGTACAAGCCGTACGCACACAACTGCGTGTCCGGATTCAGTGCGCGCACTTGCCGAATCACCGGCGCGCTTAGCCGCGTCGCGGTGTGCATTGGCAAATAGAACGCGACGAGGTGCGCGGCGCGGATTATTTGCGCGTCGAGATGGTCGAGCGCGAGGTCAACGCACGATACGTTCGCGCCGGCTTCGCGCAGCCACGCTGCCGGCGATGCCAAGCCAAACGG
>JACQGS010000156.1 GCA_016199405.1 Chloroflexota bacterium
CTTCAAATCTGTGATGTACTGCGACTGTCATTGCGAGCGGTCGTTGCGAAGCAATCCCCGAGTTCCAAAGGCAAAGAGCATCACTCCAATCACAAAGGTTCTTCATTCCTTCGCGTTCTTTGCGTCTTTGCGGTAAGAAATTGATTTGTTAAACACGCTCTTGGGAAGATCGCGCTGAAAGCAGATGCAACGGATACTCCGGCTTTTTCTTCTTGGCTTCGGCGGCTCGATTCTTCTGGGCGTCGGTGGAGTCGGCGGCGCGCTCGCCCTGGAGAATCAGGATGCGTTTTGCGCAACGTGTCACACTGAACCCGAAGTTACATTTTATCAGCGTTCGATTCAAGAAAAAAAAGTGGATCTCGCCGCGTATCACACCGCCGAGAGAACGCGCTGCATTGATTGTCACAGCGGCAGCGGCGCGTGGGGACGGCTGATCGGATTGCAGCAAGGCGCGCACGACCTCGCGGCATTTGTGAGCGGCACGTATCGTCATCCAGCGATTACGACCAATCCAATCGGCGATGACACTTGCTTGCAATGTCATCCCCAAACCTTGGTTCGTCCGCCGGGCGCGAGCCGCAGCGGCACCGGGCATTACCATTATTTCTTGCCGCAATGGCAGGGAGAAGATTCGCACGCGGCGCGATGCGTCAACTGCCACACCGGGCACGAGCCCGGGATCGACCGACTCAAGTTCATGCAACAAGGCAAGGTCGGTGAAAAATGCGACGAATGCCATACCGCGTTGAGCGGCAAAGTCAAATGATTCTGATTGAAGTTGAGGAGCCGATGTCACGGTTCAAGTTAGGAATCTTGATTTTATTTTTGATCGGCGGAGTATTCGTGCCGGCGGCATTCGCCGCAGGACCAACCGGTTCGAGTCCCAATGATCCGATGATGGTGCCGACCGATTCGCAATCGATCGCGCCGAACTCAACGCTCTGGTTCTACTTTGACTATGTAACGGAGCGCATCCAAGAGGGGAGAGGTTCTACTCGCGCGCGAGCCAACGTCGCGGTAGACGCAAACGGCATCAGCGGACTGCAACTCGCTATCTACACACCAAGCCAAGCCAATGATTGGTTGAGCGATCCAACGACCGAGCCAACCGGGTTTGGCACGCCGTACATTGACCGCATGACCCAAGTTCTCGTCCACGATCTGTATTGGTTGGGCGGCTTCAATGTATCGGGACGATACTTAGTCGCGGTCACCAACGCCAATACCGCCCCCGTAACTTTTCGCCTGACGATCACCGGCAACACAGTGACGCTCTATCCTACACCCACGCCCGCGTCGAAACCCACTCTCTTCATACCGGTTACGGTCACACCCCCACCCACCGGAACGGTTCAAGGGAAAATCGTTTTTGAAACTGCCACCGGCGGCGCAATCTACACGGTGAATGGCGATGGCTCCAATCTCACCCGCGTGTCTCAAGGAATCGAACCTTCCTGGTCACCGGATGGGAAGCAAATTACATTCGCGCGTTGGGACAATGTGTTGCCTGGGATATACATCGCCAATGCGGATGGATCGGATGAACGGCGCATCCTTGGCGCGCCGCGAGTACGTTGGCCCCGCTTTAGTCCCGATGGCAAATTCATTGTGTTCGCTCAAGAGAAAACCAAGACCGACAACAATCCGATTTGGAAACTCGGTCTCGTCGAGATCGCAACGGGCAATCTGACCGAACCGCAATGCACGCAACTTTGCTTTATGCCAAGTTGGAACAGCGACAGCGTCACCGTCACGTACGCTGATCCGGGATTTGGCATCATGGGGACGAGCATTCTTTCTGGTCCACCGTCGCTCATCCTCGGTCCCACCGGTTCCTACTGGGACACGGCGGCAAATATCCCGCGACCGATTCTGCATATGCCGCCGATTCAATCGGCGGCGGTGAGTCCGGACGGCAAGCGCATCATCTATTCACAGCCGGCGCACGACCGCTATGAATTGAATCTCGTCTACGCCGATGGCACCAATCCGATGGCGGTCACCAGCCCCGATCCAATTTTGTACTACTTGCTGGGCGTCGCCGTTCATAACGTCTCGCCGGCGTGGTCGCCTAGCGGAAACGAAATCATGTTTTTGGCGGACCGCAATGGCAAGTGGGAATTTTTCGTCGTTAATCCGGATGGATCGAATCTGCGACAAGTGTTGAAGAACGTCACCGACTTGATCACAATCAGATACGATTTTTCCAACGAGCGCATGCTCGATTGGGCAAAATGATTTTGCCCCAAACGTGAGGAACTAATGCAGAAACTAAAGTTGGGAATCCTAATCTCGCTGGTGCTCGGCGGATTATTCGCGCCGGCGGTTTTTGCCGCCGGACCCACCGGCGCAAACCCCAACGACGCGCTCATGATTACGAGCGCAACGCAAACGCTCGCGCCCAATTCGACCGTTTGGTATTATCTCGATTACACCGGCGATCGCACACGCATTGAAGCCGATTTGATCACGAGCGGCGCGCCCAATATTCAAATGGGCGTCTTTACTCCCCAACTTGCGCGAGAGTGGATGAACGATCCAGCAACGCGTCCGATTGGCATCGGGACGCCGCCGGGACCGCTCACGACAGCGGCTCTGTCCTATGATTTGGTTTGGCAGGGCGCGTTCAATTTTGCCGGCAGATTTCTTATCGCGCTGACGAATGGAAATGGTTTTCCGGTCACGGTTCGCCTGCACGTCGCGGGCGACAGCGTAACGCTTGCCCCGCCGGCGACACCAACGCCAAGAGCGTCCTTCGTGAATCCGTTTGCCACCGCGATTCCGACCGGGACTATCACCGGCAAATTGATTTTTCAGGAAGCGAGCGGCGGAAATATTTACACGGTGAGCGGCGACGGATCGAAATTGACGCGCGTGACGAACGGTCTCGATCCGGCGTGGTCGCCGGACGGCAGCCGCATCGCGTTTACGCGTTGGAATGAGACGGCGGGGCTCTTCATCGCGAATGCGGATGGATCGAATGAGCAAAACGCAATCCGGTCGCCGCGTATGCTATCGCCGCGCTGGAGTCCGGACGGCAAAACGTTGGTGTTCACGCGGCAATATGGCGGGACGACGGAGGATCGCGAGGTCTGCTTCGGCAGAATTTGCTTCACATCGCTCGCCGATCCCCACTGGAAAATAGGCACGTTCAATTTGGACACCACCTATTTCTATGATGTGCCTTGCAGCAAACATTGCTTTGCCCCATCGTGGAATGCTGACAACCATACCATCGCGTTTGCAGACGCCGGCTTTGGTGTAATGAGCACCGATACGCTCACCAACACCGTTTCAGTTTTATTTTCCACCAAACCGCAAGGCGTCACGTTTAATCCAACGGGCTCGCAAATTGCGTTTCAATTGCCGGTCCACGATCATTGGGAAATAGCGGCGATCAACGCCGACGGCTCTGGCTTGACATCGCTCACACGCGCCGATCCGCTTTCATTCACGATCGTCAATAACGTCGCGCCGACGTGGTCGCCGGATGGAAAGCAAATCCTGTTCCTGTCAGATCGCAACGGCAAATGGGAATTTTTCGTTATGAACGCGGATGGATCGGATTTGAAGCAAGTGCTCAAGAATGTGAGCGATTCAATTTCGATCCGATACAACTTTTCGAACGAGCGCGTGATTGATTGGGCAAAATAATTCAATGAACCACCCGGAGAATCTCGTCTAATGCAAAGAATTATCATCTCATTGTTTCTCGCCGGCACTGCGTTGGCTATTGCTGGTTGCGCAA
>JACQGS010000149.1 GCA_016199405.1 Chloroflexota bacterium
CCGGGGATGTCGCTGATGTCGTCGCCGAGTCCGCCCTCGGTCGCCATTTCGGTCAGCACCGTGAGAATGCGCGTGTTGTCCACGCACGAGCCCATGTGCAAAACCGGCGGAATGCCGATCGCCTCGCACACTTCGCGCAGACCCGGACCGGCGTACTCCATCGCGGCTTCGCCAGTGAGCAAGCCGTACTTGGCGCTCGCGAGCGCGCCGCAGCCGGTCGAGACGACGAGCACGTCGTTCTTCAACAATTCTTTTGTGACATATTGATGCGCCGCGTCCTGCGTCGCACGCGGGTTGTTGCAGCCCACCACACCGGCGACGCCGCGCAGACGTCCGCTCATCACCGCGTCGTTCAAGGGACGAAATGAGCCGCGGAACATGCCGCCTTGCATATAGCGAATATATTCGTGCGAGAAACCCGGCACGCAATCCGAATACTGGGTTGGAATTTCGGTCGCCCCGCGATTGGGGAAATTGTCGATCGCAGTCCGGATAATTTCTTTGGCGATGTCGTACGCGCGGCCTTCTTCAAATTCGATATGCGTTCCGCCCGCGATTTTCACTTTGGACGAGGTCGTGATGAACTTGGTGTGGAATTTCTTGGAGAGATCGGCGAGCGATTGCATAATGCACTGCACGTCTACGATCATCGCTTCGACCGCGCCGGTCATCAGCGCGAGCTCTTGATTTAGAAAATTGCCCGCGCTCGGCACGCCCTGCCGCATCAGCGTTTCGTTCGAGGTGCAGCAGATGCCGCAGAGGTTGATGCCCGCCGCGCCTTTCGATTTGGCGTACTCGATCAGTTCGGGATCGTCTGCGGCTTTGACGATCATTTCCGAAAGCGTCGGCTCGTGCCCGTGAATCACGAGATTGACCTGATCCATTTTCAACACACCCAAATTCACTTGCGACACGAGCGGCGAGGGCGTCCCGAACAATACGTCCGAAATGTCTGTCGCCATCATCGAACCACCCCAGCCATCCGCGAGCGACGCGCGCAGCGAGCCCATCAGAATATGTTCCGCGTCCTGATCGTCGCCCATGTGGGTGCGATGCAAAATGTCCACGACTTCGCGATCAATCCCGCGCGGCGCGATGCCGAGTTTGCGCCAGAGTTCCTGCCGTTTCTGCGGCGCGCGCGAAAGGTAGAGCAATTCGCCTTTTTGTTTTCCGAAATCGGCAAGTCCTTTTTCCGCCACCTCTTTCGCAATTTCGTTTGTAGATTTTCCGTCGGGCTTGACGCCATAGTACGGCGCAATCGTCCGCAATTTCGCGGGGTCGCGAATTTCGTAGCCTTGCGCTTGATTCTCCGCGATCGCGAGCAGCGTGAAAAGCAAATCGCGACCGTGATCGCTGTGCGCGGCAGTTCCAGCGGCGATGTGGCGCGCCATGTTGCGCGCGGTCACCGTGTCAATCGTCGCGCCGCAGATGCCGGTCGGCAGCGGCAGACCTTTGCCGGCGACGAGGCGGCACGGACCCATATCGCAAATCGCGCAGCACGCGCCCGATTCACCGATGGGGCACGGCGCCATTTTTTGCACGCGCGAGAACGCACTCGTGTATCCCATTGCATCCGCGTGTTTCAACATTTGTTCCGCGGCGGGGTCAATCGTTCGGATTTTGGGGGCGGTTTCTTTTGCCATTGATAGTCTCCTGTTGCTTGTCGCAAGCCGCAAGTCGCAAGTCTCATGTCGCAGGCAAGCCGAGACCTGATGTGTGTGAATTGTGACCTGTGACTTGTGACTTGCGCCTAATATTTTCTAAATTCCCCTGACATTTGCAAATCCACTTTGCTCGTGGTCACGATGCGCGGCGCGAGCACGTCCCACGCGGGATCGGATGTGTGATCCGGCGTCCGCTTGATAAGCTCGAGTTCACCCGGCGCATAGCCGGCGTTCGTCAACGCGTTGATAATCGCGTCTTGCGTCACCTTGCCGTCGAATGAAACCAGCACGGTCTTGAACGCCGAACTGGCGATGACGTTTTCGACGCCGTTCAACTGCATCAGCGTCTGGCGCACGCGCGTGACGTGATGGTCGGCATACATCGTGGGGAGCGTCAATGTGAGTGTGTTCATCGTTTTTTCCTCTCTTTGGATTTGCGATTTTCGATTGATGAGTGCGGGTTGTCTTGCGCGTCGACGCGCGTTGGAGAATTTTCTTTTTGGATTTTGGTTTCATTTCCGATATCTCAGTTTCAAATGCCCAATCATTCTTCAATCAAAAATCGCAAGCGTTCAGTTGTCATTGCGAGGAGGCGTCCTGACCCTGAACGCAGTGAAGGGGAAGGATCACCGACGAAGCAATCTCCAACCCACAATTGGGGTGATGCACTTTGCCTTTGGAACTCGGGGATTGCTTCGCAAACTGCGCTCGCAATGACATTGGGCTGAACAGTTACCAAAAATCTAAAATCAAAAATTGAAAATCACTGCGGCTTGATATACAACTGCGCCCGATACGCCTTCGTCGCCGCGCTGATCGCGTCCACTGTCAGATTACCCGAAACGTGCATCAGCGTGTCGCTGTAATCCGGGTCAATGCCCATCGAAGCCCAGCACGGATAGTGATGATGCAGCATCCCCGCCTGAAATTCCGCGTCGTTCACCTCCACATTCTGCAATCCCTGCGCGACGAAATCCGCGCACCCGCACGGCGCGGCGCGCTCGACCTCAACCTGCGTAATCTTGCCATCGTTCGCTTCGACCCGAAATCTGGGTTTGCCGAACCCGCGCGCAAATTCTGAAATGAGCCAATCGTCGTACTCGACACGCTGTCCGCGCAAACTGTATGTTGTCTCCGTCAATGAACAAAAGGGTTTCGGAAAAACGCTGACGACGCCGATGTACGTCAGCCAATCGCGCAATTGATTTGCCAGACCTTTGGGCAGCCACGCGCTATTGTCAATCGGCGCAATCATTGAACGTGCACCAGTCATTCTGCAGACATCTGGAATCAATTCTGCTGCCCCCGACGCTTCACCGAGCGCGAGCACCAGATCCGCCGCGTCGAATCGTTGGGGCAGAAAGTCGCGCGGGTCGTCAATGACAATCGGGTAATGCGCGGGCGCGCGGAATTCCGCGATCTGCCAGTGGCTCGGCGCGTGATCGCGCAGATTGCGGGCGATACGTTCGCCCCAGGGTCCGGTGTGAATGGCAAGAATGTTCATGGATGATGTTGAGTAAGGGCGAGGCATTTTCCAAGACACGATTCGATTCAAATCGGGTTGGCATTAGACCAATCAATTTTTCAAATGATCTTGGTTGTGAAAATGCCTCGCCCCTACGCGCTAAAACAACCCCACAACCTTCCCCGTCTTCAAATCCAAATCCACATCGTAAAAGACCGGGCGCGTTGGGAGACCGGGCATCGTCCGCATCGTGCCGCAGAGCGGATACAAAAATCCCGCGCCCACGCTCGCGCGAATATCGCGGATCGGCAAACGCCAGCCGGTCGGACGACCCTTCAAGTTCTGATCGTGCGAGAGCGAGAGATGCGTCTTCGCCATGCACATCGGCAGATTCGAAAACCCTAGCCGCGTATACAGCGCGATTTTTTCCTCCGCCTCCGGCGAATAATCCACACCCGCCGCGCCGTAAATCTTTTGCGCGATCGTTTCGATCTTGCTCTTGATCGGCATGTCGAGCGGATACAGAAATTCAAAATTGGCTTTCTGTTTCGACGCGTCCATCACGGCTTCGCCCAATTCGATCGCGCCTCTGCCGCCCTTCATCCAATGCGAACAGGGCACCGCCACCGATCCCGACCGCTCGACCAAGCGCTTGACCATCTTGATTTCTTCTGCGGTGTCGTACTTGAACGAATTGATCGCGACGACGACCGGCACGCCGAAGAGTTTCGCGTTCTCGATATGCTTGAGCAAATTGACCATGCCTTTTTCGAGCAGCGGCAAATTCTGTTCGGTGTACGCTTTGTCGAGCGGCTTGCCGGCAACGACCTTGGGTCCGCCGCCGTGCATCTTGAGCGCGCGCACCGTCGCGACGACGACGACTGCGTTCGGGGTCAGTCCGGAATAGCGGCACTTGATATCCATGAACTTTTCCATGCCGATATCCGCGCCGAAGCCCGATTCCGTGACGACGTAATCCGCGAGCTTCAGCGCGATTTGATCCGCGACGATGGAATTATTTCCATGCGCGATGTTCGCGAACGGTCCGGCATGCACGAACGCCGGCGTGCCTTCGAGCGTTTGCATCAGCGTTGGCATGATCGCATCTTTCATCAGCACCGTCATCGCGCCGGCGACGCCTAAATCTTCGGCAGTCACCGGCTCACCGCGCACGCTCGTGCCGATGACGATCTTGGCGAGGCGCGCACGCATATCTTCGATGCTCGTCGTCAGCGCGAGAATTGCCATCACTTCGGAGGCGACCGAAATGTCATAACCGGTGATGCGCTCGTTGCCTTTTTCGTCATCGCCCAAGCCGATTTGAACTTTACGGAGGTGCCGGTCGTTGATGTCAACGACGCGTTGCCACGTGATCGAATTCGGATCAATGTCGAGCCGGAAAATTTTGCATTTCTCGTCTTCGGTTAGGTCCGCGAATTTTTTCTTCGGATCGATGCCCAAGCGTTTCATTCGGTCGCGGATGCTCGGGGCGATGACGCCGTCCGGGCAGAGCGCGTTTGCCAGTTTGCCAATGTCCGGCGTCGCGCGTTCGTGCAAGATGCGCGCATCGATCGCGGCGGCGAGTAGGTTGTTCGCCGTGGTGACCGCGTGGATATCGCCGGTGAGGTGCAGGTTGAAATCTTCCATCGGCACGACCTGCGAATAGCCGCCGCCCGCCGCGCCGCCCTTGATGCCAAACGTCGGACCCATCGAGGGCTGGCGGATGCACGTGAACACGCTTTGCTTCAAGTACGCGCCGAGCGCTTGCGAGAGTCCCACGGTCGTCGTGGTCTTGCCTTCACCGAGCGGCGTCGGCGTGATCGCGGTCACGTCAATATATTTTCCGTTCTTGCGTTTCTTCAAACGCTCGCGCACGTCGAGATGCACTTTGGCTTTGTACGAACCAAAGAGCTCGAGCTCACTGACTCTGAGCCCGACTTCCTCCGCGATTTGCAAAACAGGTTTGAGTTTCGCGGCTTGAGCGATTTCGATGTCGCTAGGAACCGGCTTCTTGATTTTGATGGACATAGTATCTCCTCATAAAGTGATTGGGGACAAGTGTCAGGTGACAGGGGCTGGGAAGCGTAAAACGTGTAACCTCCTTGTCACTTGCAACGAGTCACTTTCTACATTCCGCGCGCTAAGGTTTGCTGCAGCCGCACAATGTATTCCGGGTCGAGCGGCAAGAGCGCGAGGCGCTGCATCACCGCGCGCGGGTCGTAATCAATGTGCTGAATTTTCAAATCGCCGTCCTGCCATACCGCGTACGTCGCGCTGGGCAAACCGTGGCGCGGCTGACCCAGACTGCCCGGGTTGACGAGCCACTGATTGCCGACGCGGCGCAGAGACGGAATGTGGGTGTGTCCATAGAAAGTCACATCGGCGCGCGACCCCGCCAAAATTTTTTCGAGCGCGGCATCGGAGGCGGTCAGCCCATCACCTGCACCATCCAATTGGTGGCACAACCGAAACCGCGCGCCGCCCATTTCGATTTCGCGCGATGGCTCCAACCCAGCCAAAAAATCCTGAAACCCGCGCGACAACACGGCTCGGTTCAAATCGCGCGTCGCGTGCGCGAGATCGCGCCATTCCGCCGGAGAGGCGCAATCTGCGCCGGTCGCCGCGGCATAGTCGTGATCGCCGCGCACCGCCACCGTCGCGTTGCGCTCGACCCAGGCAACGCATTCCGCGCTGTCCGGACCATAGCCAACCGCGTCGCCGAGAAAAAAGAGCGCGTCCGGCTTTTGCTCGGCGCTTTGCAGCGCGGCGAGCGCGGTCGAGTTGGCGTGGAGGTCTGAAAAAATTAGGATACGCATTTCACTCGGTCATGTCATTGGCGAGGAGGCGGTATGTGCCGACGAAGCAATCGCATAACTCCAATTTGGAAATTGCTTCGCGGAGTTTACACTGAGCGAAGCGAATGTGCTCGCAATGACAAATCGAAATTACTCCAACAACCCCTTCTCTCTCAACAACGGTTTGGGATCCACCATATTCTTCGCGAGCGCCGCGGCTTTTTCATCCATCCCAAATGCCAGCGCGACGAGTTGCGAGATGTACAAGACGGGGATTTCTTTGCCCGCGTGTTTCATCTGATGTTGCCGCGCGTCCAAATTCAAATGACACAACGGACACGCGACCACCACCGCGTCCGCGCCCACCGCGCGCGCATCGGACAGAATATTCGCGCTCAAGTCCAGCGCGATCTCGGTGAGCGTGGCGGAAAGCGACGCGCCGCAGCACATCGTTTTGCTGCCCCAATCCAAAACCGTCGCGCCGAGCGTCTTCATCACGTCGTCCATCTCACACGGATATTCGGGATGTTGATCGCGCGTCACCTTCGGCGGACGCGTCAGCAAACAACCGTAATAGCACGCCACCTTCAAATCGGTCAGCGGCTTTCTCACGCGATGGGCAATTGCTGGCAAGCCGATCCGATTCACCAGCACGTCGAGGAAGGAGCGCACCGCGACCTCCGGTAACGGCGCGTGCTCGGTCGCGGCTTCAGACTGCGCGGTCCGAAAACGATTGAAACACATCGCGCAGGGGATCGTTACCTCCGTCAATCCCATTTGCTGGATCAGCGCGAGATTTTTCATCGGCAATTCAACCGCAAGTTTTGGCTCGATCCGATGCGCGGGCGATGAACCGCAACACACCCAGCCCTCGGCTTCGACCAGTTCGAGATCGAGCGCGCCCGAAACCGCGCGGAGCGAATGATCGTATTCGGACGCCATCGAATGCAGCGAACAACCGGGATAGTATCCGATTTGATTCGGCTTGAACTCGCGCTTTTCAACTTTTTTCGGCACGCGCGCGAATTCCGGCATGAGATTGATTTTGCGTTTGCGAATCATCTCCAAGCCCATCGGCACGTCTTTGAACGGCTGTCCCGTGCGCGCGTTCATTTCGAGCGTCAAGCCCAATTCGTACGCGCGCCCGAGGATGTTGACGTTGCGCAGGAAAACTTTGTTGAAGAGCGCGACCTCCGGCACTTGCGGTTTGACTCCGCGCGCCAGCGCCTCTTTCACCATGAAATCCATCACCTTGGCAACGTTGATCCCTTGCGGGCAACGCGTCGTGCAGGTCTGGCATCCCGCGCAGAGCCAGGGCGTTTTCGCGTTCAGCGCCATATCTTCCAAGCCCAACTGCGCGGCGCGCATCACTTGATTGACCGCGAGATCAAAGTACTCTCCCAACGGACAACCCGACGAACACTTGGCGCATTGATAGCAAAGAAAAACGTTTTCGCCGGTCTCGGCGCGGATTTTTTCGGCGAGGTCGGTTTTCAGTTCGGTTATTGGCATGGAATGCTCCATGTTGCGTGTTGCGACTCCCTGAAAAAACAGAATCTCACCACAAAGACAC
>JACQGS010000154.1 GCA_016199405.1 Chloroflexota bacterium
CCGGCTCCGGCAAGTCCACGTTTATCCGCACGATTAATCGGTTGGAAGAGCATCAGCGCGGGCAGATCATCGTGGATGGGATCGAACTCTCCAATGACATTCGCAACATTCACGCGGTGCGGATGGAAATCGGAATGGTGTTCCAGTCGTTCAATCTGTTTCCGCACCTCACCGCGCTGGAAAATGTAAGACTGGCGCCGCTGTGGGTGCGGCGATGGAAGCGTGACATGGCGGAAAAAATCGCGATGGATTTGCTCGTGCGCGTGGGAATTCCGGAGCAAGCGCATAAATACCCGGCGGAATTGTCTGGCGGTCAGCAACAGCGCGTCGCGATTGCGCGCGCGCTCGCGATGCAGCCCAAGATGATGCTCTTTGACGAACCGACCAGCGCGCTCGATCCGGAGATGATTAAAGAAGTGCTGGACGTCATGGTGCAACTCGCCAAGTCCGGCATGACGATGCTGGTCGTCACGCACGAAATGGGCTTTGCGCGCGCGGTCGCCCACCGGATGGTCTTTTTCGATCAGGGCAAGTTGGTAGAAGAAGGCACGCCGGCTGATATTTTCGATCACCCGAAGAATGACCGCACCAAGATTTTCCTGTCGCAGATTTTGCATTAGGCGCGGAATGGATCTCCGCAACGCGGTGCGGGAATCCAGACAGATTGAGCGTGATTTCCCGCGTTTCCCGCATCTTTCGGTACGTGGAAGATAAGTTTCACGCCATCTCAAGCTCTCAGGAAAGTTATAAGGATGCCAACAGCTTTTAGGCAAGCCATTATCGTGAAAATACCAAAAGGAGGAAACCATGCAGGACATCAAGTCAAAACCCTTCGTGTTCGTACTTATGCCTTTCAGTGACGAATTCAAAGACATATATGAGGTCGGAATCAAACCTGCTTGTAGAGACGCGGGAGCTCACTGCGAGAGGGTCGATGAACAAAGATTTACAGAAAGTATTCTCCAGAGAATATACGATCAAATTGCAAAGGCAGACATTATTGTGGCTGATATGACCGCGCGCAATCCCAACGTTTTCTATGAGGTTGGGTTTGCACACGCTCTAAATAAACATACCATCTTACTCACTCAAAAATCAGAGGACATCCCGTTTGACTTGAAGCATTATCGTCATATTGTTTATGGCGGAAAGATTTCGGAACTCAAATCTCAACTGCAAAAGGAATTGCGGTTTTTCATAAGAAAGCTTAGGCAAGAAAGCGGGACTCGTGAGATTCCTCAACTTGACGAGGTGCTAAAAAGAGCGCGGCTTGTTCCTTCACAATCTCTAGCTGTCCATGTGAGCCGCCTTTCACACTATGATACCTCTCCCTTATCAGCCATTGATGGAGCAATCCTATTGTGGAATGCTCCCTCTTTTGAACTCTTTGCGCCAGACAAAGTTTGGATCGCCAATCGAAACGATCATGTTGTGCCTGAAGTTTTTCAGAGGGCATCGAGGATATCTGGGTTATCTGTCAAATATATCGAAATGCATCGGAACAGGCCCAAGTACTTCATTTCAGATATCAAATACCCTGAAAGCGATATGACTGAAGGACGGCTTCGGGTCGAACTGGGTCACAGCAACTACCGAATGACTATGCAGCTCAGCGAAGCACTGAACCGACCTATAGATGACCAAGGGCTGACGCTGAGGGAATGGTACGAAAGAGGGAAGCTGAGCTATCGGTATGACCTTCCTAATATGATCGTGGCGAAAATCATAGTGATTAGCGCGGCAGCAGCAGATAAGTCAAGGCAAGTGCTGTTCGTAAAAAGGTCACATCAGTCCGATTTCTATCCGAACCACTGGACTATAGGTGTAGATGAGCAAATGCAAGGTACACCTATGTCATCCGACGAGGGAGGGTACAGCGATCCTAAGTTTCATGCCGATGCGGATTTTTTCGCCACTGCCAAGCGCGGCTTGCACGAAGAGTTGAGAATTCTTGAAAGTGATATTGAATCAATCGGTTTTCTCGCGCTCTTTCGAGAGTATGAGAATTATAATGTAAACATGCTTTTTGTGTGTCACACATCTATAGCCCCTCCTGCCCTTCATAGCCGTCTTCTAGATGCCGCGGATTCCATTGAAACACGCGAACACGAATGGAGAGACGCAACTGCTGAAGAGCTTGTTTCTCTTCTTGCTCACCAAGACTATGTGCCTAAAGACTCGCGTTTAGGGGCGGAGCACTGGCATCCAGACGCGAGGCTCCGATTATTACTGACTTGTTTTAACCTCTTTGGCGTTGAACGTACGCTTAAAGAGCTTGATGCTCATGCTGGGTAAATCATGATGTCGTAGTCGGCGTCAAACACACACCTAAATCGCGAGTAGGCGACTGGCTGGCGCTGCTGGCAGAACTCGCTTCGTGACACTTACACTCTACAGGAGGCATCATGAACAAAAATCTCAGTGCTTCCACCGCGTACTTGGATTACTCCAGCCGCGACGATGTGCTCAGTGGTGGCGTAAAGCTGATCCCAATCGAAACGCCGAAAGGGAACTTTCGCGTCTGGACCAAGCGGATTGGCAATCATCCGACGATGAAGGTGCTTCTCTTGCACGGCGGACCGGCGGCGACGCACGAGTACTTCGAGGCGTGCGACAGCTATTTGCCTGCGGCTGGCATCGAGTATTATTACTACGATCAACTCGGATCTTACTATAGCGATCAACCGGACGAGCCGGATTTGTGGGAGTTGCCGCGTTTTGTCGAGGAAGTAGAGCAGGTGCGCCGAGCGCTCCGGCTAGACAACACGAATTTCTATCTCTTGGGTCATTCGTGGGGCGGAATTCTCGCGATGGAGTACGCGCTCAAATATCAAGCGCATCTCAGAGGGCTAATCATTTCCAATATGATGGCGAGCATCCCCGCTTATAACGAATATGCCGAGAAGGTCTTGATGCCAGAGATGGATCAGGCGGCGCTTGCCGAGATCAAGCGAATGGAAGCCGCGGGCGAAAACGAAAACCCGCGCTATATGGAGTTGCTCATTCCGCATCATTACGAGCGCCACATTCTACGAATGCCGGCGGCTGAATGGCCCGACCCGGTGAATCGCGCCTTCAAGCACATCAATCTGAAAATCTACGTGCCGCTGCAGGGTCCCAGCGAACTGGGCGCGAGCGGAAAGTTGTTAAACTGGAATCGCACGGCGGATCTCGCAAAGATCGCAGTACCGACGCTGAGCGTCGGCGCGCGGCATGACACGATGGATCCAGAACACATGAAGTGGATGGCAGGTGCTGTGCAACGCGGACGATACCTGTTCTGTCCGAACGGCAGCCACATGGCTCTCTACGATGATCAGGAGACATATTTCCGCGGTGTCATCCAGTTCATTCAAGACGTTGACACAGACCGCTTTTGAGGCGCGTCGCCAAAAAGCAGAAAAATGAGTTCATGGAAACCAGGTAACGCGGTCGTGCTTCGCGAAGTGTGGCGTGGCAAAGTATTGTCAATCGTCCCCGTCAGAGTTGTGCAAGACGCAGCGGACTTGACCGCAATGTATCTTGCTCCTCGAACAATTTGCAAGTGGCCCCAGACCTCTGAAGGTCAAATGCTCAAGTTTCCGGTCGAGCGATGGACGCTAGGCGATTTTGCGGCGACGGGGCATACGCTCTTCTTCGTGAAATCTGGAGCAACACATACTACTACAAGTGCATGCTGGGATGAAAGGCATTCTTTCGATCATTGGAAAGTCGACCTGATACAGCCGATGCGTCGCACGTCCATTGGCTTCGATTATCTGGATCAGATTCTGGACATCATCATCAGCGCGGACCGCTCCGAATGGCATTGGAAGGACAAAGACGAGCTTCAAGCGGCACAATTGAATGGAGTTATTTCTCCGCAGCAAGCACGCGAACTTTACGCGGAAGGTGAACGAGCGATTGAGTCTATGCGCGCCAACCAGCCGCCATTTGACCGGGAGTGGGAGAAGTGGACGCCTGACTCCACGTGGAAAATTCCCGATCTTCCTCCGGGTTGGAATTTCATTCGTTGAATGTTGAAACCTATCCGTCGAGCATCTTTGTTGGCTCTATTCGCCGCGCTGCTTTTTCTTTCCGCCCTGCCGCTCTTTGGCAGAGCGTGGCATCGCGTTTTGCCGGAGCACGCGCATTTATTTTTCAGCGCGTCGGCGCGCGCGGCGGATGACCTGTTCGCCAATGATTCCGTTCCGCTGAGTAATTTTTCTGCGCCGCGCCTGACCGCGAATTCTAAGCAGATCACGTTGCACCTGCCCGATCCCGCGCTCTCGTTTCAATTTCTCTCGCTCGCCATTGGATTATTTGCCGGCTTTGCGTTCGTCCAGCCGCGCGAAATTTTTTTGCGATTGCCCGCGCTCGTTTATCTCTATCAACCCCCGTATCTCGCCCTGCTAAATCCTCCTCCGAAAACCTCCAATCTCCAGTCTCTAATCTCCAACCTCTAATCTCTACTCTCCAATCTCCAACATCCATCCACAGGAGGATTCCCATGAAACGCACATGGAGCGCGGCGTTTGCGCTCGCCTTGGCGCTGATGATTCTGTTTGTGCAAGTGGCATCTGCCCACGAACGGCGCACGGTGGGCAAGTACGAGTTCGTCGTTGGCTTCTTGAACGAGCCGGCGTATATAGGTCAACCGAACGCCGCGAGTTTGGCTGTCACCGATACAGAAACAAAAAAACCGGTCGAGGGACTTGAGAAAACCATCAAGGTCGAGATCATCTTCGGCGGAAAAACCTTGCCGCTCGATCTGCGCGCGCGCTTTGGGCAGCCGGGCGCGTACGTCGCGGATTTCATTCCGACCAAAGCCGGCACGTACATCTTTCGCTTTACCGGCAAAATCGACGCGTTGAACGTGGACGAGAAATTTGAATCGGGTCCGGGCAGATTCAATGACGTGCAAGACACGACCGCGCTGCAGTTTCCGGAAAAATTGCCTGCGCCGCTGGATGTCGCCGCGCAAGTGCAAGCCGCGCGCGATACCGCCTCCAACGCGCAGACCATCGCGTATGCCGCGCTCGCGCTCGGTTTGGTAGGCAGTGCGCTCGGCGCGTTCGCGCTGCGACGCAGATAAGAGCGACTCGGAGCTTGTCCTGAGCGAAGCCGAAGGATGGTCGCCCCAAATGCGTCGCACGTTGTTTTGCGCCGCTAGTAATCGCGAGTAGAATGCAGACCCGAAGGGTTTTGCAAAACCCTTCGGGTCTTTATGATTCAATTTCTTTTCGTTCCACCTCTCCACGGCAATATTGGTTTTGTGGATGAGTTGGTGGTGTGCGCGCTGGTACTTGCGCTTGGTCTCGTCGTCTTTTTTCTCGCCGCCGTGTTTGGCACGCGCGAAAAACCCACAGAAGAAACGCATGAATAAAATTCGATTATCCGCGATCCTTTCCCTCGCCGCGCTCTCGCTCTTTGCCGCGCCGATCGTCCGCGCGCACGCGAACCTCGTCAAATCCGATCCGCCCGCGAACTCGGCGCAAAAAATTCCGCCGACGCGCGTGCAACTCTATTTCAGCGAAGCGCCCGAACCGGGCTTTAGCGCGGTCTCCGTGCTCGATCGCACCGGCGCGGCGTTTGACAAACGCGATCTGCATTTGACGCCCGGCAACGCGTTTGGTCTGGAAATCTCGGTCAACGATCTGCCGCTCGGTCTTTACACCGTCGCCTGGCAAGCGCTGAGTTCGGTGGACGGGCATTTGACCAAAGGCAGTTTCGTTTTCACGGTTGGCGACACGCCGCTCGCGGATTCCGATCCGCGCCAATTCATCTCGCAAGTGGATGCCGCGCTCGAAAAATCCACGCTGCCGCCGCCGCTCGAAACCAGCGTGCGCTGGTTGAATATTCTTTTTCTCGTCGCGCTCGCCGGCAGTTTCGCCTTTCCGCTCCTCATCCTTTTCCCCGCGCGCGAAACAGCGCGAAATTCTTCGAGCATCTGGAACGGTTATCGAAATTATTTCAACGCGCAAACGCATTCGCCGGACGACGCGCTGAAAGCGTGGGCGCGCGCGTGGTTGAAGTTCACGCGCGCCGCGTGGATTTTGTTTTGCTTCGCCACGCTGGCGATGCTCATCGAGCAAACGCTCAAGACGAGCGACCTGAGCGCGTTGCCGCGCGTGTTGACGGCGACGCGTTTTGGAACGCTGTGGCTCGCGCGCGCCGCGCTGCTCGCCGGACTCGGCTGGATCTTGTGGAAAGCGCGCGTGGATTGGGCGAGCGACCCGCGCGACAATTACCCATTGTTGGTCGGGCTGAATCTGTGCGCGCTCTTGATCTTGAATCAAAGTCTGAACAGCCACAATGCCGCCGTCACGAATCCGCCGTACGTTGCGCTCGTGATGGACTTGCTGCACCTCGCCGGCACTGCGATTTGGATCGGCGGGTTGCTGCATTTGCTCTTCAGTTTCCCGACATTCTTCCGCGCGCTCCCCAAGCGTGAACAACCGCGCCAACTGGCGGCGACGATAGGCACGTTTTCGCTCGTCGCGTTCGTCGTCGTGGGAATAATTATTCTCAGCGGCGCGGTGTCGCTGATCTTCCAAGTTGGATCGGTGCCAGCATTTTTTGAAACGCTCTACGGCGAGTCGCTCTTTGTCAAATTCCTGTTGGTCTTGCCGCTCCTCGCGCTCGGCGCGCTGAATCTGATTGTAGTTCGCAATGCCGCGTCCGTCACGGCGCGGCTCGAAAAATTTTTCGCGCGGTTTCGCGCGGCAGTCGCGACCGAAGTCGTGTTAGCCGTCGCGATCTTTTTGGTCGTCGGCGTCATGACGAGCATCGCGCCGGCAGTCGCCGCGTATGAGCCATCGTCAACATTGATCTTGCAAACGCAACGCGCGGATGATTTGCGCGTGACGTTTGCCGTTTCGTCCGATTTGGTTGGCACGAATGATTTCGATGTGAAGGTCGTCGATGCGACCGGCGCGCCGGTCGCGAACGCGGTCGTCGTGCGCATCCTGAGCACGCATCGTGATATGGATATGGGTACGCAAGAGTACGCCGCGACGAATCAAGGCCGCGGGCACTATTCATTTCGCGGCGGCGTCTTCAGCATGGCGGGCAATTGGAATTTGGAAATTCTCATTCGCCGCCGCGGACTCGAGGACACGCGCGTTTCGTTCGGGCAACCCGCGTTCATCACGCGCTCGTCCGCGCCGCCGCGCCCATTGTTGATCGAAAATACGCAAGCATTGATCGGACTCGGCGTGACGCTTTTGGGATTTGCGATTGGCACCGCGAGCATTTTGGTGATCGCGAAAAAACGTTTGCGGCTGGTGAATCTCGCGAGCGCGATCGTCGTTTCGCTCGTCGGGTTATTTGTCGTCGGGCAAGTCGTCGCGAACGCGCCGCCCCCGGAGATCGTCGTGATTCCGGTCGCGCCGCCGATTGCGCGCACGTTCCGCAGTCCGGTGCGCGGGGATCCCGCGACGCTCGCGGCGGGCAAACAAATTTATCAGGAAAATTGCGCGACGTGTCACGGCGATACCGGCATCGGCAATGGACCCACCGCCGCGAATCTCAATCCGAAACCGATTGATCTGACGATTCACGCGCCGCTCCACCCCGAAGGCGAATTGTTTTGGTGGGTCACGAACGGGATCAGCGGCACCGCGATGATCGCGTGGGAATCTAAATTGAACGATTTGCAACGCTGGCAGGTCGTCCAATACGTTCGCACGCTCGGCGCGGCGCCACCGCCGGCAAATCTTGCCGCGCAACCGGCGACAACACCGAACGCGCTGACACCGCTCAACACCGATCCTGCCGCGGATCTCGTGAGAAACGAAATTAATTTTGGCGACGTGCGTCTGTTATTCGTCGCGCTGCCGCGCGCGTCCGACATTTCCGATTTCGATGTGATTTTGCAGAATGCAAGCGGGCAGCCGATTTCCGACGCGCCGCGCGTGAATCTCTTTTTCGCGATGAACGATATGGCGCACGGCACAAATTTCGTGGACCTCGCGCCGATTGGCGAGGGGCGTTATCGCGCGCGCGGTCCGTGGTTGTTTATGGGCGGCAAGTGGAACGTGGGCGTGATCGCGCAACTGAAAAACGGTGAGACGTACCGCGCGACCTTTGCGTTCACTGCGTCCGAGGCAACCGGCAATGTCGTTAGCCGCTTGGTTGAATCGAGTCCCACGACGCTGCAACAAATCAATGTGAGCGTCTATCCGGACACGCTTGATTTGCGCCGCGTAGATGTACAAGCAAAGCAGAACGTGCGCGTGACCGCGCTGCTCAGCGACGCTAGAAAAGAAGCGTGCGGCGGCAAAATGACGCTGGCGGAATTGGGGCTGACCGCCGCGTTCGGCGATACCGGCATCGCGGAAATATCGTTTACCGCGCCGCGCAGTGGGCAACTGCGAATCAAATGTGCGAAGGACGCATTGCAATTGACGATCAAGAATCCTTCAGACCCAGATGAATAATTGGGACGCGGATGAACGCGGAAAGGACGGATAAAAAGAATAATCCGATTTTTCCGCGTTTATCCGCGTCCCAATGTGTTGCCCCGCCCAGCGCGGCTGGGCTGCTACCCTTGCGGATTGATTACAAATGAACTCACACACCCACACACTCCCCTACATTTTTACATTCACCCTCGCGCTCGCCGCGTGCGCGCCGCAAGGAATGCCCGTGCCAACGCTCGCGCCGACGCGCGCCGCGACGCCGGTCAGCGCGTTGCCGGCGGGGCAAAAG
>JACQGS010000158.1 GCA_016199405.1 Chloroflexota bacterium
CTAGCAGTTTGTCGGAGAGGTAGCTTAGCCCCTCGTGGGCGTCCTCAAAAACGCGCACAAGGCGCTATGCTACAAGGGTTCTCCGACAGACTGCTAGCACTTGCGTTCCCGCTAGGGCAAGTGTAAGCCAAAGATTTCAATGACCAATCACCCAGTCCCCCAATCACCCAGCATCATCGGCCAACGCGTTCCAAAAATGGACGCGATGGATAAAGCCACCGGGCGCATCGAGTACGGACACGATGTGCGCTTGCCGGGAATGCTCGTCGGCAAAATTCTGTACGCGAACGTGCCGCACGCGCGCATCGTCTCGATTGACACGAGCCGCGCGAAAAAAATCGCCGGCGTCAAAGCCGTCCTCACCGCGCAAGACACGCCGCGCATCAAATTCGGTTTCGGCAAAGACAATCTGCCGCTGAAAGACAAAGTGCTTTCGCGGCGCGACGAAGTCGCGGCGGTCGCGGCGGTGGACGAAGACGCGGCATATGAAGCGCTCGCGCTCATTCGTGTCGAGTACGAACCGCTGTTGCCCGTGTTCGATGCGTTCGACGCGCTCGAGCCGGGCGCGCCGCGCGTGCACGAATCACGCCCATCGAATTTGTTCGATCAGTACGATTACGCGCACGGCGATGGCGCGCGCGGACTCGACACGGCGGATGTCGTCGTCGAAGATGAATTTGAAATCGGCTGGGCGACGTATGCCGCGCTCGAACCGACGACGTGCATGGCACAGTGGGACACGCAGGGTCGCTTGACGATTTGGTCGCCGACGCAAATTCCATTTTTGCTTCAGCGCGATTTGTCCGAAGCGCTCGGCATTTCCGGGCGCGACGTGCGCGTTCTGCAACCCGCGATCGGCGGTTCGTTCGGACGCGGGCTCGACGTTTATCCGATTGAGCCGATTTGCGCGTTGCTGGCGAAAGCGGCGCAGCGACCGGTTCGCATTATTTTTTCGCGCGACGAAGAATTTCTCGCCGTCGCGACGCGTCAGCCGGTCAAGGCGCGCGTGCGCTCGGGCGCGAAACGCGACGGCACGTTGTGGGCGCGCGATTTTCATCTCACGCTCGACGCGGGTCCGTACATTTCGTGGGGCGCACTCGAGCCGCTCGTGATGATGGAAGCGGTCGCATCGCTCTATCGCGTGCCGCACGCGCGTTTTGTCGCAGATGTCGTGTACACAAACAATCTCGTCTCCGGCGCGGTGCGCGGCTACGGCAATCCGCAAGGCACGTTCTTTGTCGAGTCTTCGATGGAGCATCTCGCGCGTGAACTCGGCATGGACTCGGTCGAGTTTCGCTTGAAGAACGCGAATCGTCCGAACGAAGAGACGCCGCAAGGTTTGAAGATCACGAGTTGCGGATTGCGCGAGTGTCTTATGGAAGCAGCCGAGCGAATTGGGTGGGGAAATCCAACTTCCAACTTCCAACTTCCAACTTCCAAACTACGGCGCGGCATCGGCATCGCGGCGACGTTGAACGTCGGCGGCGGCGCGCGGATTTACAAAAGCGATGGCTGCGGCGCGACGGTGAAGGTGGACGATTTTGGGCGCGTGACACTCGTGACCGGCTCGACGGAAATTGGGCAGGGGTCGGAGACTGCGCTCGCGCAAATTACCGCGGAGGCGCTCGGCGTGCGCGTCGAGGATGTGTCGGTTGTCAACAACGACACGAACATCAAGCCGTGGGACGTTGGCACGCACGCGAGTCGCACGACGTTCATCGCCGGCAAAGCCGTGTGGATTGCCGCGAAAAAAGTGCAGGCGCAGATTTTGGAAAAAGCCGGCGAGATGCTCGGCGCGCCGGTCGAGTCGCTCGAAATGCGCGATCGCATGATTCGCGCGAAAAACGACGCGGCGAAAGCAATTGCATACGACCGCGTCGTGCGCGCGATGCATTATCGCGAGGGCGGCGTGGTGTTGAGCGCGGACGGTTGGTACGACCCGCCGACGCAAATCGTCAACAAAGAAACGTGGAAAGGCAATATTTCCGCGGCGTACGGTTTCGGCGCGCAGGCGGCAGAAGTCGAAGTGGATTTGGAAACCGGCAAAGTGCGCGTGTTGAAAATTGTCGCGGCGCACGATGTCGGCAAAGCGATTAATCCGATGGCGGTCGAAGGGCAAATCGAGGGCGGCGTGACGATGGGCTTGGGATTCGCGTTGAGCGAAGCGCTCCAAGTGCAAGACGGGCGCATTCTCAATCCAACGCTGCTCGATTATCGCGTGCCGACCGCGCTCGATGTGCCGAAAATTGAAACGGTGATTGTCGAGACGCACGATCCGGAAGGTCCGTTCGGCGCCAAGGGCGTCGGCGAACAACCGGTGAATCCAACGGCGGCGGCAATCGCAAACGCAGTGTTTGATGCGATTGGCGTGCGCGTCACAAGTTTGCCGCTGACCGGTGAAAAAATATTGCGCGCGTTGAAAGAACAAAATCCGAAAACCGAATGACAACGAAACCCACTTGGCAACGCGACAAGCGATACGTTGACAGTCCGCGCAAATTGGAGCGGTCAGGCGATTACGTGCAGGTGGGCGAAATAAACACGATGTGGTTGAGCGGGTACGCGGAAATCGCGCGAGGGCATACGCAAGTCGAATTAGGATGGGATGCGCGGAATCACTATTTGTCTGGACGACGCGGGCGACGCGCCCATTCTGAGCTGGGAGAATACGAAGACAGATTGATGGCGATTATTTCATCGCCGTATCAGGTTCATGCGAGCCATTACCGGAAACGCAAACGAATTGCTTTGTCGGAACGATTTGACGACATCAAGCGATTGCTTGTGATTGTCGAGTTGAGCGCAAAGCGGCAAGTCGCACATCAAGTCAAAACGTTCACGTTCAAAGACGAGAGGGATTTTCAGGGAAATACGTGGCGCGGCGCGCTTTTGTGGCAAAGAAAAAAGTAACCGCTAGGCGGGACCGTGATTCCCCGCATCTCTTAGGCCACGAGGGCGCATAGCCACGGACTTGCTACCTCTAGCGATTACTTATGACTCCAGTATATCACGCACAGGATGATTGTCAAGAGTGCAAAATCTAAAACTCAACCCGAACCTCCTCACCGTTCCAACCTACATCGGCGGCAAACCGATTGAAGAGGCGCAAGAAGAATACGGTTTGACCGATGTCGTCAAACTCGGATCGAACGAGAATCCGCTGGGACCGTCGCCGCTCGCGATTGCCGCGTTTCAGGCGGCGTTGAAAGACGCGCACCGCTACCCCGGCGTCGCCGACCGGCGCCTCCGCCAAAAACTAGCGACGTACTACAACGCGAGTTTGGGCACCGGCTTCACGGAGCAGAATTTTTTGCTCGGCAACGGCTTGGGCGATATTCTACGCATGATTGCGCATGCGTTTCTGTTCGATGGCGGCGAATCAATCTACTGCAATCCGACGTTCCCGCTTTATCCCATCTTTTCCAAAATGTTTGGCGCAACACCGATTGCGGTTCCGCACGACAATTTTCGTTACAATCTACGCGCGATAGCGGATGCGATCACGGAACGGACGCGCGTGATTTTCATTTGCAATCCCAACAATCCGACCGGCACTATCGTCACGCGCGCAGAGATCGCCGCGTTCATGCTCCGTGTGCCGCCGTCGGTTATCGTTGTGTTCGACGAGTCGTACTGCCATTTTGTAGACGACCCGAATTTTCCGAACGCGATCGAGTACGTGCAAGAGGCACGCGACCACGTGCTGGTCTTGCGCGGCTTTTCCAAAATCTACGGACTGGCAAATCTGCGCGTCGGCTACGCGCTCGGCACGCGCGCGATGATCGAGTATCTCGCGCACGCGCAAATCGTCTTCAATACCGGCGATCCGATCTTGTACGCCGCCGCCGCGGCGCTGGACGATGACGCGCACCTTCAGGCGACGCAGCGTTTGGTTCGGACTGAACGCGAATTTCTATATCAGGGCTTGACGGAATTGGATTTGAGTTTCGTCCCGTCGCAAACAAATTTTGTTTTGCTCATCAATTTGCCGCGAGACCCGCAAGCACTCACGCAAGCATTGTTGCGGCGCGGCGTCATCGTGCGCCCGATGGGCGGCTTTGCGATGAGCGATGCGATTCGCGTGACGGTTGGAAGGCACGAGGAGAATGAAAAGTTTTTGAGGGCAATGCGCGAGGTATTAAAAGCAAAGTAGCCAGCCGCGCTAATGTTGCATCACGTCGAGGTTGACCAAAGCGGACGAACGGATCGTTTCAACGAAGACACCGCGCTCGCGCTGTCCGACGGAATTCAGCACAGCATTTTGCTGACGGCGGCAGTCAAGCGCGCGTGTTATCAAAAGTTGCGCGAGCGTGGAATGTCCAAGAAACTCGCTGGCGTGAGAATTTTTGCGGCAGGTTTGGTAATTTTGTTGCAAGACAAACGTGACACCCTCGATTCAATTTGCATTGATTTGGAGTACGTAGGTTGGGAGAGCGATATTCAGCCACATTTACTTCGCCGTTTGCGGTGGCTACACAAAGATCAAATCTATTTCGCGGGAATTGGCAAAAAGTCGCGGGCGCACGATTTGGCGTGGAGTACATTACGTCGCAAGCGAGAGCCAAATAAGAAAGTGAGCGCAGAGGAATTGCTGGGGGCGTGTTGAGGAAATAAAGCAGGTCAGGTAAGTCCCTGTCGTGTGGGAGCCGCAGCTGGCTTACATCACGGACTGGTTACCGCCGAGTTGGGCACAGCTACCTGACCTACAGTTCATATTATATCACAGGATTCAAAGATTGCAAGATGTTTTCCAACACTAAAAGTGCTTTCAGAATCACCGTTCTCTCACTTGAGCAAGCGACGACACTCCCCTACCTCACGCTGCATCTCGCGCAAGAGGGAATGCGCGTCATCCGCGTCGAGAACCCGCCGCGCGGCGATCCCAACCGCTGGGTCGGCGCGAACGTGCTGGGCGAAGAGGGAATGAACGCGTACTTTTTGCCGAACAACGCGGGCAAGGAAGCGATCACACTCAACCTCGCGAGCGATGAGGGCAAAAAGATTTTGCACGCGCTCGTCGCGAAACTGCCCGTTGATATTTTCGCGACGAACCAGCGCTCGAAAGATTACGCCAAACTTGGCATTGATTACGAAACGTTACGCGGCATCAAACGCGATCTGATTTGGGTCGGCATCACCGGCTTCGGTCCAGACAGCAACGAAGCCGCGTACGATCCGATTCTGCAAGCGCGCACTGGCTTTATGGAATTGACCGGCGATCCCGACGGCACGCCGCTCGTCTTTGGGTTGCCGATGGTTGACCTCGGCGCGGGCGAGCACGCGTACGGGCAGGTGATGCGCGCGCTGTATCTGCGCGAGCGCACGGGGCAAGGTTCGCGCGTGGACATATCGATGTTTCAATCAGCCGTGTCCTGGATGGTGAATCCCGTGATGCTCACGAAAAGTTTTGGGCAGATGGTCGGGCGGCGCGGCAACACGCACCAATTCTTCGCACCCGTGTCGGTCTATCCGACGCGCGACGGCTTTATTTATCTCGCGGTCGGCAACGACAAGCAGTGGGAAGCCATCGCCGCGACGCGTGAATTTGCCGTGCTCGCGCGCGACGAGTACGCGCGGAACACGGGGCGCATCGCGGCAGTGAAAGAGTTGGGGCGCGAAATGCGCGAAATAACAACCGCGAAAGACACGAAAGAGTGGCTGGAATTCTTCGGTGCGCTGGGTGTGCCTGCTTCGCGCGTGAACACAATTGCCGACGTGATCGAAGATGAATGGGTGCGCGGCAAAATGCTCACCGCGCGCGATGAAAAGACCGGCGCGACGGTTCATCTGCCCGCGCCGGCGGTGATGACCGAATTCCTGCGCGAGCAGAACGCCACGCTCAAATTTCCGCCGCGCTTGGGAGAAGACAATGAGGAAATCTTTGGGGCACTGGGGTATAATGTCTCGGAGTTGAAGGCGAAGGGAATGATTTGAGATGAAACCGAAAGTAACACCTTACGAACTCAAAGACCCGGAACTCTTGGCACTGGTCAGCCCCGAAATGGACCGCTGGCTGAACTCGTGGACGCCCGAGGAACACGCGCGCTACGGCGGGCAGTACGTCGCGGTGAGCCGCGAGAAACGCGTCGTCGCGGCGGACAAGTCGGGGACAAGATTGCAGCGGAAACTAGTGAAACTGGGGAAACCGAAAGTTGCAGTTTTCTACATGGAGCCGCCCGATGCCTACATCATCTATTCGGTTTGAACACAAATGGCGCGAGTTTGTGCGCCCCGATGATTCTGTCATCTATCGCCCTATGTTGCCGGTGATGGTGCGCGGGCAAGACGACCTTTTGCCACGCTTTTTTCTTGTGGACAGCGGCGCAGACCTGTCCATCGCTCCGCGAGTTGTGCCAGCAATTGGGCTTGCGGTGGCAGGACGGCGCACGAACCACTTTGCGCGGCATTTCGTCGCACCCGAGCAGTGTCGTTCGAGGACGCATCCTCGAAGTGGATATTCTCATTCCGGATGCCAGCATGTTGATTCGTTTGCCGATGGTATTTGCGCGAGCGGGCGCGCCGTTTGTGTTGGGACGCGAAGGTTTCTTCGACGTGTTCAACATCACTTTTGAAAAGGTCAAGCACCGTACGTCATTCCAGTTGGTTGAAGGTTGAGGAGGTTGCGTGGACTTTAGACTCTCCCCCCAACACGAAATTTTCCGCCGCACCGTCGCGGAGTTTGTCGAAAAAGAAGTGTCGCCGCGCGTTGCGGAGATGGAAGCGCGCAGCGAGTGGGATGTCGCGCTGTTCAAGCGCATGGGCGAACTCGGCTATTTCGGCTTGCGCTATCCCGAAAAGTACGGCGGCGCGAACGCGGACGCGGTGATGTTCGCGATCTTTCTCGAAGAGATGGCACGCGGCTATATGTCGCTCGCGGCGGCGGCGATGATGCAGTGCTTGATGGGCACGAATTTCATTCATCGCTTTGGCACGGAAGAAATGCGCGAACGATTGCTCGTCCCCGCGCTGCGCGGCGAAAAGATCGGCACGATCGCGATGACCGAGCCGGGCGCGGGGAGCGATCTCGGCGCGATCACCACGCGCGCCGTGCGCGAGGGCGATAGCTATATCATTGACGGTACGAAGACGTGGATCACTTCCGCAACGCGCGCGGATTTTTTTACCATCGCCGCAAAAACAAATCCCGCTGCCGGCTTCAAAGGGATTGATATGTTCCTTGTCGAGAAAGGCACGCCGGGGTTATCGGTCGGCAAAAAAATCAATAAGGTCGGCGTCGTCGCGTCAGAGACGAGCGAGATTACGCTGAAAGAGGTGCGCGTGCCGGCGGAGAATTTGTTCGGCGGCAAGGAAGGGTCGGGGTTTGCCGCGCTGCGCGAGATGCTGAACGAGATTCGCGTGATGACCGGCGCGCTCGGTCTGGGCTTGGCGCGCGCGGCGCGCGACGAATCGCTAAAGTACGCGCAACAGCGCGCGGCATTCGGCAAAAAGATCGGCGAGTTTCAAGCGATTCAGCATAAACTCGCGGACATGGAAACGGAAATCGAGTTGTCGCGCTTGATGGTGCATTATGGGGCGTGGCTGATCGATCAGAAACTGCCGTGCAATAAAGAAGCCGCCATCGCGAAGCTGTCCGCGACGGAAGCGGCAGCGAAATGCGCGGACGAAGCGACGCGCATCTTTGGCGCGTATGGAATGGCGATGGAAATGGCGCCGCAAAGATTTTTCCGCGACGCGCGGTTCTTGTTGTACGGCGGAGGCACGTCGGAGCTATTGCGAAATATCATTGCGAAAGAGATGGGACTGTAAGAATTTTCAACTTTCAATTTCCGATTTGCGATTGAAGATTCGAAAATTGGCAATCGAAATTCTAATTTTCCGCAGAGAGGCAACGATGCTATACAAATCCAGAGGACTCACTTTCGATCAATTCAGCGTCGGCGATCTGTTTGTGTGCCAAGCGCGGACCGTCACGGAAGCGGACACAGTGAGTTTTGCCGGCATCTCCGGCGATTTCAATCCCCTGCACACTGACGAAGAGTTCGGCAAGACGACGCCGTTTGGTTCGCGCATTGCGCACGGAATGTTGGTCGCTGCCATTGCGACGGGGCAGGCGAATCAGTTGGGCGTTTTCGAAGGAACGACAATTGCGCTGATGCAACAAACGCTCAAGTACACCGGCGCGGTGAAATTTGGCGATACGGTTCATCTCGAACTCAAGGTCGCGGAGAAAAAAGAATCGTCCAAACCCGATCGCGGCGTCGTCACCTTCGACGCGACGGTGTTGAATCAGCAAGGCAAAGCCGTGATCGAGGGGCAGTGGGTGTGTTTGATGAAGAGAGGAGAAAGATGAAACTCAAAGACAAAATCGCATTGATTACCGGCGGCGGGAGCGGGATCGGGCGCGCGACTGCGTTGCGATTCGCGCAGGAAGGCGCGCGCGTGGTCGTCAGCGATATGGACGAAGCCGGCGCGAACGAAACCGCAAAACTCGTCAAGGACGCGGGCGGCACGGCGCTGGTCGTGATCGGCAATGTGGTGAATCGCATCGACGCGCAAAAAATGGTGGACGCGGCGACGAGCAATTTCGGGCGGCTGGATATTCTGATCAACAACGCCGGCATTACGCGTGATGCGCTCACGACACGCGTCAAAGACGATCAAGTCAGCATGATGTCGGACGAGCAATGGGACGCGGTGTTGAACGTCAATCTCAAAGGCACATGGCTCGTTTCACAATTGGCGGCGGTCCCAATGATCAAACAAAAATTCGGGCGCGTCGTGAGCACTGCGTCGGTCGGCGCACTGGGCAATATCGGGCAGGCGAATTATGCGGCGTCAAAAGCCGGGGTGATTGGTCTCACAAAAACCTTCGCGCTAGAATGGGCGCGCTATAATATTCGCGTGAACTGCATCGCGCCCGGCGGCGTCGAGACGCGCATGACTGCTGCGATTCCGGACAATATCAAAGCGACGCTGGTCGAACGCATTCCACTCAAACGCATGGCAAATCCGGACGAAATCGCTGCCGTGCATGCGTTTCTCGCGAGCGACGACGCGAGTTATATCACCGGGCAAGTGATTTGGGTTGATGGAGGATTGACGGTCGGGGCATGATCGGTCACCGAGGGAGGAAACAATGCGTGAAGCAGTCATCGTCGAATCGGTGCGAACGCCGATTGGGCGGCATGGCGGTGTGTTGAAAGATGTCCGACCGGATGATATGGCGGCACTTGTGCTCGCGGAACTCGTTCAGCGCGCGGGCGTAGATCCGGCATTAGTCGAAGAAGTTTACTTTGGTTGCGCGAATCAAGCCGGCGAAGATAATCGCAACGTCGCGCGCATGGCGACGCTGCTTGCCGGATTTCCGGTGTCGGTCGCGGCGGTAACGTTCAATCGCTTGTGCGCGTCCGCGTTGGCGGCGGTGAATGCCGCCGCGCGCGCGATCAAAGCCGGCGAAGGGGATGTGTACATCGCGGGCGGCGTTGAAAGCATGACGCGCTCGCCATACGCGATCGCCAAGACCAGCCCCGAGTGGGCGTTTGCGAATCTGACCGCGTTCGACACGACCATCGGCTGGCGATTTCCAAATGCGAAACTTAAAGAAAAGTACGGCAACGAATCTATGGGCGAGACCGCCGAGAATCTTTATGATCTGACCAAGACGATCACGCGCGAAGAGCAGGATCAGTTCGCGCTCGCGAGTCAATTGCGCGCGGTCGCGGCAATCGAATCCGGGAAATTCGCGGAAGAGATCGTCGCCGTACCGGTGCCGCAGAAGAAAGGCGATCCGATTCTCGTCGCGCGCGACGAACACCCGCGCGCGGATACGACGATCGAAGGTCTGGCGAAACTCAGACCCGCGTTCCGCAAAGATGGAACCGTCACCGCCGGAAATTCGAGCGGCATCAACGATGGCGCCGCGGCGGTGTTGCTCATGAGCGCGGAAAAAGCAAAGCAACTGGGCAAAAAGCCGCTCGCGCGCATCGTCGCGTCCGCGGCGGCAGGCGTCGAGCCGCGCACGATGGGGTTGGGTCCGGTTCCGGCGACGCGCAAAGCGCTCGAGCGCGCGGGACTGAAAATGCAAGACATCGGCTTGATCGAACTGAACGAAGCATTCGCGGTGCAAGCGCTCGCGGTGATGAAGGAACTCGGCTTTCGGCACGAGATCACGAACGTCAACGGCGGCGCGATCGCGCTTGGACATCCGCTCGGTTGCTCCGGCGCGCGCATCGTCTGCACGCTCGTTCACGAAATGCAGCGGCGCGCCCAAAAAGAAAAACGACCCTACTATGGACTCGCGTCACTGTGCGTAGGCGTCGGGCAAGGCGAGACGACGATTGTGGAATGGATTGGAGATTGAGCGCACATGAAATTTCAAAACGTCTTTATTCCCTACGGCGGGTATTGGTCAACGCCCTTTGCGCGCTGGCAGGGCAATTTCGCGCATCTGCATCCGATTAAGTTCGCGGGCGAAATCGCGGCGCGCGCGTTGAAAGAACGCAACCTCGCAGCGGAAAATTTCGACGCGCTCTTTCTCGGAATGACCGTGCCGCAAAAGCATTCGTTCTACGGCGCGCCGTGGCTCGCAGCGATGCTCGGCGCGCCGAATATCACCGGTCCGGTTTTGTCGCAAGCGTGCGCGACGAGCGCGCGGGTGCTCGCATCGTCCGCGTTCGAAATCGAAACGAGCGCGCAGCGCGCGATTCTTGCCATCGCGCTCGACCGCACGAGCAACGGTCCGCATATCTATTACCCAAACCCGCTCGGACCCGGCGGCAAAGGCGAAACAGAAGATTGGGTATTTGACAATTTCAATTTCGATCCGCACGCCAAGAACGCGATGATTCAAACGGCGGAGAATGTCGCGCGCGAGGCGGACATTTCTAAAGAACAGCAAGACGAGATGATGCTCCGGCGCTATTCGCAATATCTAGACGCGCTCAAGGACGATGCTGCGTTTCATCGCCGCTATATGATGACGCCAATTGAGGTGAAAGACGCAGCCGGACGCAAAGTGGTCGCGACGGTGAAAGACGACGAAGGAATTTTTCCGACGACGCGCGAAGGGCTGGCAAAGTTAAAGCCCGTGCTCGACGGGGGCACCGTCACATTTGGCGGGCAAACCTTTCCGGCGGATGGCAACGCCGGGATGATCGTGACGACGCGCGAAAAAGCGCGCGAGCTGAGCCGCGACGCAAAAATCGAAGCGCAATTGATCGCGGTCGGTTCGGCGCGCGCGAAAAAAGGGTTCATGCCGCAAGCGCCCGTGCCCGCCGCGCAGAGCGCGCTCGATCATGCGGGCATCCAGATTGGGGATGTGCGCGCGATCAAGACGCACAATCCGTTCGCGGTCAATGATATTTATTTTTGCGAGCAGATGGGCGTCCAGCCCGACGCGATGAATCATTACGGCTCGTCGTTGATTTTCGGTCATCCGCAAGGACCGACCGGGATACGGCTCGTCATCGAGCTGATCGAAGAGCTCGCGCTGATCGGCGGCGGCTATGGTCTGTTCAGCGGCTGCGCGGCGGGGGATACGGCGATGGCGGTGGTGGTGAAAGTCGGATAGTTGCAAGTCGCAGGTCGCAAGTCGCAGGTCGCAGGTGGCAAGTCGCAAGTCACTGGGGTGAGACCTGTGACTTGTGACGTGAAGGAATTTATGGATAAGCAAAGTCCCATTCGCGTTCTAATCGCAAAACCCGGTCTGGACGGACATGATCGCGGCGCGAAGGTCGTCGCGCTCGCGTTGCGCGACGCGGGGATGGAAGTCATCTACACCGGCTTGCATCGCACCGTCGAGGAAATCGTCGCGGCAGCAGTGCAGGAAGATGTGGACGCGATCGGGCTTTCGATTTTGTCGGGCGCGCATTTGCCGCTGAGCGAGAAACTGCTGGCGCAATTGCGCGCCGCCGGCGTCGCCGATGTGCCGGTGTTTGTCGGCGGAAATATTCCGCAGCGCGATCACGAAAAGTTGCGCGCGCTCGGCATCGCGGGCGTATTCGCGACGAGCTCGGATTTGGGGGAGATTGCAAAGGCGGTGAGAGAAGCAGTAGGGAGATAGCGCTCTCTAGCGCGAGGGCGGCGGAGGCGGCGTTAGAGAACGCCTTGCCCCTTTTTGCCATTTGAGAGAACGCCTCGCTCCTTTTTGCTTGGATAGAACGCGCACCCCTCTTCAGACATCGAGGTGCATGATGGGATTGCCGCATTTTCAAGTCGCGGGCGATATCTACTTTATCACCAACGTTGTTTACAATCGCTTGCCCATTCTCACCCGTCCGAGTTTCATCGTGCCGCTCATTGACAGCTGGAATTTCTATCGCTACAAGCAGTCCTACAAATTGCTTGGCTACGTGATTATGCCAGATCATTTTCACGTATTGATTTGGCCCTATGGCGACGCGCCGGTGGCGGATATGATGCGCGATTTCAAGCGGTTTACATCGGGAAGAATTGCGCGCCAAGCCGAAGTCGAAGGCAAGAAAGAATGGTTGGAAGCGTTTCGGGCGGCGGGAGAGAAAACGGAACGCGCAGAGTACAAAGTCTGGCAGGATGACTATTGGGACAAGAATATCTTTTCGGAAAAGATGCTGCGGCAAAAATTGAATTACATTCATAACAACCCGGTGCGAGCGGGCTTGGTCAACAGTCCGGACGAGTATCCATATTCGAGCTATCGAAGTTACGAATTGGGCGATGAAGCATGGATAGAAATTGATAAGGATTGGGGATAATGCGGCGTTAGAGAACGCCTGCCCCTCATGCCAAAGCTAGCGCACATCAAGCCGGAGCCAGCGCACATCAAGCCGGAGCCAGCGCTCTCTAGCGCGGCAGATTCGAATCAACGGCACAAGAGAGCGCCTACCCCTCGAGGAAATTGATAATGACCGATAAACCCAAAACCCGCGACGTAATTCTCGAATCCGGCATCGCGGTGAAGCCAACCTACGGACCCGCAGACCTCGCGCAAACGGACTATGCGCGCGATATCGGCGCGCCGGGCGAATTTCCTTTCACGCGCGGCATTCATCCGTTGATGTATCGCGCGCGCGCGTGGACGATGCGCCAGTACGCCGGCTTTGGCACGCCGCAAGATACTAACGGTCGTTTCAAATTTCTGATCGAGCACGGGCAGAACGCACTCAACGTCGCGTTCGATTTGCCGACGCAGATGGGGCTCGATTCGGACGATCCGCGCGCGAAGGGCGAAGTCGGACGCGTGGGCATGGCGATTGATTCCTTGCGCGACATGGAAGTCGCGTTCGATGGAATTCCAGTTGACAAGGTCAGCGTCTCGCTAACGATTAACGCGGTGACGCCGATTCTGCTCGCGATGTACCTTGCGGTTGCGGAAAAGCAAGGCGTGCCCTTGAGTGAAGTGCGCGGCACAACGCAAAATGATATTTTGAAAGAATACATCGGGCGCGGTGCGTGGATATTTCC
>JACQGS010000157.1 GCA_016199405.1 Chloroflexota bacterium
GCGAGATAGGTCGGATAGTCCCACGTATTCAACGGTCGCAATGCGCCGACGACGAGCGAAGCGAGCGCGATTTCAACAACATCGCCGAGCGAAACGCGCGCAAGGATTGTGCGCAGAGCATTATCCTTCGACTGCACCACTTCCTTCGACTTCGCTTCGCTCCGCTCAGGGTGCTCATTGCCGCGCAAAGCAAAATTCACGGCGAATCCCAGCGCGACGAGCGTGTACGGCAATGCCATCAGATGCGCGTGCAAATCGGCGTAGAGAAATGTGAAAAATGGAAATTCGTTGATCGTATCCGGAATAATCCGCGTCGCCGTCCAATACCAATTGCCGATCGGCACATCCAAGGGCGCACCGTCAAAAATTCGCCCGATTCCTGCTAATAGACTCGCCGCAACACGAAACGGACTCTCGCTGATCGCGCCGCCGCCCATCCGGACCAGCGATTCAAGAACGACGCCTAACTCGCCGAGATTTCCAATGACTGTCACCAACAGCGCACCGAGCAAAGCAAATGCGAAGGCGCGCCGCGTCGCCGCGTGCTTTTTGAAAATCAAATTGAACACCACGCTAAACGCGCCCATTGCCGTCAGCGCAAAGTAAAGCGGAATCGCCAGATTGTACGCGACTTCGGGGACGATGCCGGAGAATTTGATGAGCGTCGCCGTCAGCACAAAACCGTAGTAATAATAATTGATAAAGCCGCCGGCGAACCACGGATCGTACGGCGGGAACCACGTGGATTTGATCACCGCGTTCAGGTACGCAAAATCCATCGGCTTTTCGCCGCCAAAGTTCGGATGCCACAAATCTGGATTGCTGTAGCGAATCAGCAAAAAGAAAGCGAAAAAGAGCAGAAAGAATATTTCCTCGACGATCAAAATCCGCGCGTGTTCGCGCACAAATACAATCAACGCGCCTCGCCTTCGCCACGAAACAAACGCGCTTGCCGCCGCCATCAATAGGATCGCGATGAAAATGCTGGCGCGCGAAAACGACAATAGATGAACGCTCGCAAAAATCCACGCGAGAAACGCGGGGATCAGAATACCCAACGCTTTGGCAAAAATATAGCCGCGATCCGCGAGCGCGCAGAACGCGACGAATGCCAGCGGAAAGGCGAGCCAGCCGAGCAGCGTGGTGAGCGCGAGCCAAACAAAGACCGGCACGCGATTGATCAGATCGTCGGGGTCGAAAATATCGCGCCAGGTTCCGCCGAGACGCTGGTCTTCGCGATCGCGGTCGGTCAAGAGCAATGCGGTTTTGGCTTGCGTCGCTTGCACGGGTTGGAACCGATAGACTTCATCGAGGTTGACGCTGTTGAAAAGCGCGGCGGTATTGCCATGCGAATAGCCCGCGGTCTTTTTGAAAATCAAAACCTTGGGATGATCGTACACCGTAAAAGATTCTTCGGCGTTATCATCCGCGATTTCGATCCCGAACAGTTGCGGACGTGAGGTGATCGTCGCGACATTTTCAAAGCCGAGCGTGCCGCCGAAAAGCCATTCGTAATATTTCGTCGTCAGTGGGTAGCGCATCGGCAAGCGCGGGATCGCGGCATACAGCCGATTGCTGGAGAGCACGATGTAATCGGCTTCATCGAGCCACGCAATCGCTTGCGCGCGTTTTTCCGGCGTGTCCTCGGCGTACCATTGCATCAGCCCATCGCTCGACGATTTCAAGCCGCGATACATTCCGCCGAACGGATCTTTGCCGTCCACGCGCAGCGGCAACGGATCGTCCCAATGTTCATTCGCGATCACCGACCCGACCGGCACATTCTCGAAAATCCAGCGCGAGGCGGTCACGCGCGAAACCGGGCGCGTATAAATCGAAGTGAACGCGAGCGACCAAAAAATTGTATAACCGATGACGATGGCGAAAAGACTGAGGACTAGGGACATGGGACCGAGGACTTTGAAGAGTCCGCTGTCCGGTGTCCGGTGTCCGGTGTCTTGCGCCACCCTGTCCCACAACTTGACCAACAAATAGCCGGCGAGCAAGCACAAGAACGGATAGAGTTGCAGAAAGTAGCGAATCGTTTTCGCGAATTGCTGACCGGTATACGCAAACGTAATGCCGATCCATAGCACGATGAGCAAATGCTCCCACCGTTTTTTGAAAACGAGTTCGTACGCGGCAAGCGCAAAACCCGCCCACGCCGCAAGTCCGAGCGGCAACCCCAAGCCCCACAAAACAATATTTTCAAAGGGAAAAACATACGCGGTCCGATCCGTCCATTGATGGTTCGGCGGAAAATCCACTTTGCCGGTGATGAAATCATTGATCGAATTCATATTGTCGGCAAAAATCGGATTCACACCGCCCGCCCAAAACAGCGCGACATCCAGCCCGGCGACGAGCGGACCTTTGCTCATATCAATATGCGGCAAACGCGGCGCGAAAAAATTCGGACCGTTTGCCGCGTACGGCTGAAAGATTCGGAACGCGATCAACGCGATGAGCGCGCAGGCGACCAGCCCGCCGAAAGCGCGCGCGTACGGCGCGAGGGACGCGGGCTTCGGTTCGGAGATCACGCGGTCGGGTTGAATCGGAACAAAAAGATTCCGCGCCGGGAAGTTTGCGCTGAGCGAAGCAGCTGCGCCGCTCGGAATGGAATCTGCAGCGCGGTTTTCTTGACGCGATTTTTCCGCGGCGAGATACGCGCGCAACGCCGCCGCCGCGATTAAAACCGCCGCGAACGGCGCGATATTAATGCGCCCCGCGAGGGCTAAGCCGAACGCCGCGCCGCCAAAAACAAACGCGCGTACGCCTTTACCATCAATAATATCGAGCGCGAACCAGAACGCCAGCAGAATAGGAACATTCGTAAAAGTGTCGACCGTGAAAAAATGCGATTGCTGGATGTCGAGCACAGACGCGGCAAGGAAGAACGCGCCGAGAATGGCGACGCGCACATCATACATTCGGCGTCCGATGAAGAAAATGATGAGAACGGTGGACAAATCGAACAACGCGGAAAGCACGCGGCCGACCAAATTGATTTCGCCGTAGCCGGTCATCGTCAGCACGTCGCCGACGATGCGTGTCAGAAAAATTGGGAAGGTTCCGTACACAAAAAAACCAAAGTTGTGATTGTACGGCGAGAGCGGCGAGCAGGCGGTATCGAAATAGCCGCCCCATTTCGCGCAGACCGCCGGCGCGGTCGAGCCGGAATTCTTCGCGCCGGGCAGCGTGAGCGAAGTCTCGACCATCGTCAAAAAGCGTTCGTCGGGATGCAAATGCTGATCTTCATCCCAATTCACGCCAATGAGTCGCACGCCCGCGCCGAAAACTAAGATCACGGTGAGCGCAAGCGTGACGAAGAGGTCGCGTTTGTTGTTTGATTCGTTTTGGGCAAAGATCTCGGGAGATGAATCCATATTAAAATCAGGTCTCATGTCGCAAGCCGCAGGTCACGAGCAAATAGCTGCGACCTGTGACCTGTGACTTGAGACAGATCATTCCTTCCGCGCCACCACAATCAAACTCTCGCCCCATTTCACCGGCAAAAATGGCAAGCCGATCAGCACTTGTAACGCCGCCGGCATCGCGAACAGCGGCAATTGTAGCAATGCGGGCAGCCGCGGCAGGTACGGCACATCCCAAAAGCCGTCCGAAAACGCGTGCGTGATTTGCAATCCTGCCGCGCGCGTCAGCGCGAGCCATTCAGCCGGAGGCAGAACCGATATGTGACTCGCATCTTTCACGCCGATCCATTGTGCGCCTTTCAATTTTTTCAAAGGGTTGTCCGCGTTCGGCGTGCCAAAAATCAAAACGCCGCCGCGTTTCAAGAGACGCGCGCATTCTTTCAGCGTCTCGCCGGGATTCGCAAGATGCTCGAACACGTGCTTGGATGTGATCACATCAAAATGCGCGTCGGGATACTCGCGCAACGCGGACGCATCACCGACACGCAATTGCGAGCGTGGCGAATGCTCGCGCGCGACGCGAATTGCGTAATCGGCAATATCAATGCCATACGTTTCAAAATCATTGTCCAAATTCTTCAACACCCAGCCGAACGCGCAGCCCACATCGAGCACGCGGCGCGCTGACGCGCGCGGCGCGTAGCGCCGCGCCATCTGCGCGTAAAATCGCGCCGACCACCACGGAACGCTGAATTTTCCCGCGCGCGCGATTTGTCGAAAGTACTGATAGTTTTCGTCGAAGAGCGAAGTGGAGTCAATCATGATTTGTGATGTCATTGCGAGCGAGTTTCCCTGGCACTCACCTGCACTGCACAGCACGCAGTGCGGTGCAAGTGTGCGTAACCGCCAGGGCAAGTGTGCGAAGCAATCCCCAATTTCCAAGCGCAGAGGACGTGATCGCAAATGTTACTTGGAGATTGCTTCGTCGGCGCCCTTCGACTTTACTTCGCTCCGCTCAGAATGCCTCCTCGCAATGACGGATAACCATTTACCGCTTATTGAACGTCCCCAAAAACTCATCCGGCGGTTGCGTGCCGGGAACGTACCAGATATTGAAATCGTGATTCGGCGTCTGGGATTTGAACACGCGCAGTTGCCCATTCGGAAATAAATCCTGCAAGCGTTGCAAATTTGCATTGTCGGCGACGTTGAGGATGTAAAGTTTGTTTCCACCATCGCGCGTATGCGGCTCGGCATCGTCGGCTTTCGCCAGCGTATGATCTTGCCACGCGAAATCGCCCAAGTTAATCGCAACGTTGCGCGTGTCAATCCAATGCGGATAGAGGAGAATCCACGCGTGCGCCACATCGCCGACGCTCGACGCGAACGCGCGCACGACCTCCGCGACCTCACGCTCGTTGCGTGCGGAGACGCGATACTGCGCGTCATAATCCACAAAGTAACGCTGATAGTTCACGCGCGCCAAAATCAAAACCATCGCGCCGATGACGAGCACCGCCGCGACGCGCGCGCGCAGACTCTCCCCCGCGCCGACTATCGCGCGGGCGAGAAAAGCGAGCGGCAGCGCGGCAATGATGAAAACGAGCGGAATCGCGCCACCCATGCGCGCAAAGCCGGGATTTTCAATCGGAAACGCAATTGAGAGCGCGGAGGGCATCAGCAGAATGACAAAGCAAATCA
>JACQGS010000166.1 GCA_016199405.1 Chloroflexota bacterium
CAGCAAAAACGCGATGTGTTGGATTACCTGACCACTGCGTGTGCGGCAGCAATCCGCCGCGACAAGGCGCCCTCATTGTTACCCGAATCATCAACCATCTGAACGGTTACCTTTTTCATTTAACACGAGCGAAGCGACGTATTTCAGAGCCAAACTATACGGTCAGGAAATTTCGCAGAACGATAGGTTTGAGCTCCCTAACTGGGGCGGCGAATTGAATCTTCAAAAGAATGGGGAGTGACTTGCATAAGTCTCCAGAGAACTCTCTAAAGTGCATTGAACACTGTTGTTAGCTCCTTCCAATTGATTCGAAGACTTCCCCCGCATAATCCCCGTTCACACATTTCACGCCTTTTTTGTTTTCGGTCAGCACCCCGCCGCATTTAGGGCAGGGCGTTTGGATCGGTTTGTCCCATAACGCGAACTTGCATTCGGGATAGCGGTTGCACGAAAAAAATACGCGTCCTTTTTTGGAACGCCGCTCGACGATCTGCCCTTGCTTGCATTCGGGGCACGTGACGCCGGTTTTTGCGCTGCCGCCGCGCGCGGACAGATTCTGGGTGCCCTTGCATTTTGGAAACGTCGAGCACGCGAGAAATTTGCCAAACTTGCCGCGCTTGATCACCATCGGCGAGCCGCACACGTCGCATTTCACGTCCGTCGTTTCGACCGGCAGCGCGACGGTGGGCATCTCTTCTGCCGCACGGTCGAGTGTTTGCTTGAACGGCGTATAAAAATCGCGCAGTGTTTGCACCCAATCCGCCTGTCCCTCCGCGATCCGATCCAATTTTTCTTCCATCTGCGCGGTGAACTTTAAATCCACTTCGTGCGCGAAATGTTTGACGAGCAGATCGTTCACGATAAACCCCAACTCCGTCGGCTTTAGTTTTCGATCCGGCATCCGCTCCACATAGCCGCGGTCTTGAATCGTGGAAAGAATCGGTGCGTACGTGGACGGTCGCCCGATGCCGTGCTCTTCGAGCGCTTTGATGAGCGACGCTTCCGTAAAACGTGGCGGCGGTTGCGTGAAATGCTGTTCGGGAAAAATGCCGAGCAGATCGAGCGGCTCGGTGCGCGCGAGCGGCGGCAATTCTTTGACGTCCTCTTCTTTTTCTTCGTCCTCTTTGCCTTCGATGTATACTGCAAGAAAGCCGCGGAATTTTATGACGGAGCCGTTTGCTCTGAAAAGATAATTGGGTGATTGGGTGATTGGGTGATTTGTCTCCCCTGCTTCCGCGCGCCCCTGCTTCCATGCTCCGATGTCCACCGCCGTCGTGTCAAAAATCGCGCTTGCCATTTGCGACGCGACAAAACGTTTCCAAATCAATTCGTACAATTTGAATTGATCCGCGTTCAAGAACGGTTTCACTTTCGCCGGTTCGCGCAAAACGCTCGTCGGGCGAATCGCTTCGTGCGCTTCTTGCGCGCCGGCAATTTTTTTGAACGCGCGCGGCGATTTCGTGAGAAACGCATCCCCGAATTTTTCTTTGATATACGCGGCGGCTTCGCTTTGCGCGGCGGCGGCGACGTTCGTCGAATCGGTGCGCATATAGGTGATTAAACCGACACTGCCCTCCGCGCCAATCGCCAAGCCCTCGTACAACTGTTGCGCGTTTGCCATCGTGCGTTTGGCATTGAATCCCAACTTGCGCGACGCCTCTTGTTGCAGCGTCGAGGTGATGAACGGCGCGGGCGGATTGCGAAACACATCTTTCTTGCGAACGTCCAGAACAACATACGCGCAGTGCTCCAAAATCTCTTTGAGTTTTAGCGCGTCGTCGCCGGCGTGACATTCGAAATCCTTTTCGCCGACTTTGATCAGTTTTGCCCTAAAGGGCTTGGAAGTTGGAGATTGGAAGTTAGAAGTTGGAGTGGCTTTCCCGTCACCTGCCACTTGCCACTCGGCACGTTTCTGTAACTCCGCTTCAATCGACCAATACTCCACCGCCACAAACGCGCCGATCTCGCGCTCCCGCTCGACGACGAGCCGCACCGCGACCGATTGCACGCGCCCCGCACTCAAGTTTTTGGTGTTGACTTTTTTTCGCAACAACGGGCTGATCGTATAACCGACCAGCCGATCCAACACGCGCCGCGCTTGTTGCGCGTCCACGAGTTGCTGGTTGATTTCGCGCGGACTCGCGAACGCGCGCTCAATCGCATCGCGCGTGATTTCGTGGAATTCGACGCGCTGGACGGGCTTGCCACGAATGCTCGAATCGAGCGCGGCGAGCAGATGCCACGAGATCGCTTCGCCCTCGCGATCCGGATCGGTCGCGAGAAAAATCGCGGACGCGTTTTGCGCGTCGGCTTTGAGTTCTTTGACCACATCTTTTTTCTTTGGCGCGATCACGTAATGCGGGCGAAAATCATTTTCAATATCCACGCCCATCTGCCGCTCCGGCAAATCGCGAATATGCCCGACCGACGCGCGCACGCGGTAGCCGGCGCCGAGAAAGCGGCTGATCGTTTTTGCTTTTGCCGGCGATTCGACGATCACGAGGTTTCCAATTTCGGACACCTGCCCTTGCGGGCGGTGCAAGGGTTTCGGATTTCGGATTTCGGATTGGGAATTGCGAGTTGCGGATTTCCCACTTTTGACTTTGGGCTTTTTACTTTTCGCTTGTGCTTCTGACGGTCTGTCGTCTGTGGTCTGTAGTCTCGCTACCGCCGCATGCGCGTCCGTTTTTCCAAAGCGCGTCAATTTCGTGCCACAGACATTGCACGTGCCTTGTGAGTACGCGGTGCCTTTGGCGCTGAAGAGCGGCTGCGCGTTTTGCATTTCGCGCGCGGTTTTACACTTGACGCAATAAGCTTCCATAGAGAGCTTGAGCGATTCAGAGATTCAGAGACTGGAGATTGGAAGTTAGATGATGGAATCCGTTCTTTCCGCGTGAATCCGCGTCCTATTATATCCGAATTCGGGAATGAAAAAAGGGCTGGATGATCTCCAACCCTTCCAACTTCTAAACTCTACCTTCCAACTTCCATCACGCAAACACATGCTTCGCGACCATCCCCAGCGATTCCGTCCCACGCACTTCGTTGTCGAACAAGGGAATCACCGCGCGCACGTTGCCGTCGAAATCATTCCAGATCTGCGTCATATACGCATCTTGCATCGCGACGCGGTTACGCACAAATTCCGGCGACGACGCGTTGACTTGATCTTTCTGAATCAGCATATTCACGAGCACGCCGCCGACCGGAATTCCAAAATCGTGAAACCAATTGATGAAACGTTTGATCACGGCAATCGGCAATGCTTCCGGCAGCGTGACGAAAAAGAACGACGTTTGGTTTTCATCCGTCAAGAGCTCGCGCGCGTGCGCCATGCGGTCGCGGAAACCGACCAGATAATCCATCAACGGGTCGGTCTGCTTTTTCTTGGTGAACGAAAGCAATTCACGCAACGAACGCGCCTCTTCGCGTGATTTCAGCATCTTGTTCACCCACAGCGAATAGACCTTGCTCATGCCGAGCAAGCGGCGCGCGTTCGCCGTCGGCGCGGTGTCGAAGACGTACACGTCGTACTCATTCTTGAACATCAACTCGATCATATTCTCGAACATGGCGGATTCTTCAAACGCCGGATTCATCGTCGCCGATTCGACGAATGCATCGGCTTTGGTTGAGATTTCCGCGAATTTCAAAAAGTACTGGATCTTTTGTTGAATATCCACTTTCGAGCGTTCGATGGTCTCTTTCGTGTCAATCTCGTACGCCCACAGATTTGGCACACCCTGCACCGGCGTCGCCGCGCCAAAAACATTTTGCGTGAGCAAGCCGGACAAACTGTGAACGGGGTTTGTGGACGCGAGCATCGTGCGGCGCCCTTGCGCCGCGTACCACATCGCGGTCACGCCGGCGAGCACCGTTTTGCCGACGCCGCCTTTGCCTCCAAAGAAAATAAATTTGAGTTGCGGACGGTCCTTGACGTACTGCGCCATTGATCTTTCGATGCCGGTCATTTCTTCGCTCCCTTTTTGGGTTTCGCGCGCGATTTTCTCCCTTGATTTTTCAAGAATGTAGAAATGCTGCGCGCGAAAGATTCGACATGAACTAGATCGACCCGCAATGTTTTGTGCACCTTACGATGGTCTATGTCCAGATATCCATGAACAAGAACGTTTCGCATCCCAACCGAATCAGCGAGCCGTTCTGCCAGATCCATTTTTAGAATACCTTCGCGCGCGAGTTCAATGAAAGCATCCCTCCGTTCTTGAGGCTTGTGAAGACCCAGCGCGGCGACGAGATGATTCGCGATGTCCATCATCGCCTCGATGCACGTGTGCAGATCATGATCCGCAAGTCGTTGCGCGCTGCGGTTGGAAAGGAATTGTTTGCTCGACATTTGCTGAAACTGTTCAAGCTCATCTAACATTTCTCGAATGAAACTCAATCGCTCACGAACCGATTTTCGATCAATCATCTGCATCGTCCTTCTTCCATTTGCTCTTGATTGAATTCGCTTATGAAGATAGCGATTGTAATGTTCACTAGCATCATCTTCGTCAAAATATCGCGACAAGATCTCAGTTTCTTTGCGCGCACGCATTCGTTCGTCTCGCGAATAGATGGGCTTGCCACTAATGACGTTATACGCAAAACGAGGAGGCGCTTCATTCAGCAAAACCAAATCCACATCTTCCGTATGAAGCGTGTGTACCAGGTCACCGACGAGCGATTTTTGAATATCAAACCTTTTATCCTCATTCGGCTCATCCAGATACACGCCCACGTCAACATCGCTCCAGCGAAATGCCTGCCCGCGCGCGCGCGACCCGAACAGGTAGGCGAATTTTACCGGGTATTTGCTGTGCGCAAAGTATTTGGCTAAGCGGGTGCGAATCGTTTTATTGTCCATACATAATCTTCGCCAGCTTCTCAATCATTGCCAAGCCGGTGACATCGCGCTCCAGCTCCGGCACGTGCGCGCGCACTTGATCGCCGAACGTCTCGCCAATTTTGTCCATATATTTAGTTTGCATCGCGAGACGATTGTGCAAATACGCCGGCACATTCTGCGAGCGCAGTTCCATCGGCAGAACGCGGTTCACCACGTAGCCGCCAATCGGCACGTCGAATTTGGCGAACAGTTCCGCCGCTTTGAGCGTGTCAAGGATAATCATTTCTTCCGGGGTAATGACGAAATAGAACGCGGTCTTTTCCTTGTCGGTCAAAATGCTCGATGACGCGTTGATGCGGTTTTTGATGTACATCAGTTCGGTCAAGATTTGATCTTCGTCGGTTTCTTTTTCCCGTTTGATGCGCGAAACCATTTCTTCGTACTCGCGCATTTCTTGCCGCAGTTTGGTGATGCGGTTGATCCACTCGTCGTACACTTTAGCCATCGAGAGATAATAGAGGGCGTGACCGAGCGGCACGAGATCGTAAATGTAGTAATCGTAATCGCCTTTGACGACAATGTCCACGACCGCGTCGAAAATCGCGGACTCTTCCATTGCCGGCTCGGCGGACGCCGCTTGTATGTAATCCTCGATCTCGGGCGGGATGCTGTCGATCCCGTACATATCGAGGATTTTCTTGCGAATTTCGTTTTGATACGCTTTGATGTGGCTGTCGGCGTCAATCTCTTGCGCCCACAGGTTTTCCATGATCGGCACCGCGCCTTTGCCGAAAATATCTTTTTGGAAAATGTCGGAGAGACTGGCTTGCGGATCGACCGAGAAGACGAGCACGCGCTTGCCTTGTTGCGCGAGCCAGAAGGCGGTCGCGGCGGAAAACGTGGTTTTGCCCAAACCGCCCTTGCCGCCAAACATGATGTAGCGGCGGTTGGGATTTTGGAGGAATACGTCTTTGAGGGACATGAGGGCTCCAGAAATTTCTGATTTCAGACTTTCGATTTCCGATTTTGATTTCCAAGCAACTTTCAGCCAATCGAGAATCATAAATCGAAAATCGAAAATTCCTAAAACATTGCGTCGCTCATATCTTTTTCGCGCAGCATCCGGCGCTTCCATGTGGCGATATTCGGCACAACGTAGGGCAACAGCCGGAGCGAATAGTACGGCGGCAGAATCGGCACGCCGATGAGATCGCCCATCGTGATGAGAATAAAGAGGTGCTCCATCGACGCGCGCGTCCGCAACGCATAGCGGCTCATATCGTGAGAGGCCATGCCGTACATAATCTCTTTAAAATTGTCGAAGAAACTTTTCTTCGCTTGGGCTGGCTTTCCGTCTGGCATTTTTTTCTCTCCTTGCGGCTGGATGTTGGAAGTTAGAGGGTGGAGGTTGGATTGCCGCGGCGGCGATTTTCAACTTCCACTCTGCAATCTCTGATCTCCAATTCACACTCCATGCAAATCATAATCGTGATCTTCGGTGAATTCGCGCTCGCGCAGGACGCGGCGTTTCCACGTCGCGATATTGGGAACCACAAATGGGAGCAAGCGGAGGGAATAATAGGGAGGAATGATCGGCACGCCGAGCATGTCGCCGAACGTAATTGCCATGAACAGTGTTTCCAGCGAAGAGCGAATCTCGACGAGATGTTTTTCAAACTCGTACCCCGCCATACCGTAGAAAAATTCGCGGAGCGATTGCAGAAGACTCGAGATGGACAAAGCCGTTGCCTCCCGTGGAAATTGGATGCCCGGATTATAGCATCGGGGTTGCCGGCTGTCAAAACATTGACGCCCCCCACGCGCCGTGCTATAATCGCCCGCATGGAATTGAGGAAGGTCATAATCTGATGTCTGAAGAATGGAGTCAAACCCTGTTTCTTTTGGCGGCAGTGTTTTTCCTTGGATGGTTTGCTCTCGGAACGCACTGGAACGTCCGGCAAGGCAATGTCGCGCTGAAATGGCTGCAACAAGGTTTGCCGATCATCGGCGAACGCACGACGATGCGCTGGCTCGGCTCGTCGGTGGTCGAGTTAAAGATCGCCAAGGGCAAAGAGCCCTTTCGAACGGTAGACACGCTGGTCGTCTTGGAGCCGCGCGACGTGCCTTTCATGTGGGCGTACACCCGCATGCGTGGGCGTCGGGATCTATTGATTGTGCGCGCACAGTTGCACACGGCGCCGAAGTTTGAGATGGAGGCGTTCAGTCCGCGCGCGTGGACGACGCACAGTATTCAGCGCGACGTGAAGAAGAAGAATTGGTCGTCCATCCCAATGTCTTCCACTTTGCAAGCATTTCATTCCGGTGGTTCGGGGATTCAAGCGAAGGCGCTGATCGACCGCGCGGCGGGCGCGAATGCGCAACTCGTGCGGCTTTCCATTCATCGCACGGTTCCCAACTTGGAGATTCATTATCAACTCCCCAATGTTACGCGGGAGACTGCGCGCGATCTCTTTACGCGCGTGCGGCAGATTGGTGAAAGTGTGAGCGGATAACCAGCGCGCCCGTCGGAATTTTTCCGGCGGGCGCGATGATTTGTGCGTATTCAGTTTTCAGAATACGCGATGCGCCTGTGCGCGCGTCGCGTATTTTTCATTCCGGGTCTTATTCAGCGGGCGCCGCGGCGGCGTGCGGTTTGCCGCTGTAGCGTTGCCACGCTTTCCAAGAATCCCACGCGATGACTGCCGCGCAGACGAACAACAACGCGGAGATGATCACCATTGCCCAGCCGCCCGCCTGGACGATCGCCTGACCCTGGAACGCCGGCGCCATCAGAACGCTGACGTACTGGTTATAACCCGTCACGATCATCGAAGCCATCGTGGTGACGTACATAAAGAGCATCGGAATCGCCGCGTAGAGCGGGTTGCGTCCGGTCGAGCGCAGCCAGACGGTGACCAGCAACAAGCCGAGCGCCGCCATCAACTGGTTCGCCGCGCCGAACAACTGCCACAGATACACCCATGTGCCGGTGAGCACAAGGAGGATCGTGAAGAACATTGAGACGATGGACGAGACATGCATGTTCCGCAAAACCGGAACAGCATCGCCCAGCCATTCGGTCAGCGTCACACGCATCACGCGGAACAGCAACTGCACCACCGTCAACACGATGACCATGAATGTGCCAAAACCGAGTGCCGTGCCGTACGCAAGCGGCAGGACGCCGAACGTAACGACGTTGAGCAAAATGCCGACGCCGGCCGCGAACGCGCCCGCGCCGGCGCCGCCCGCAATCGAGACCGCCGTGAGCGACAGGAGCGCTAACGCGTTCTCGCTCAGCATGCCGCCGCCGCCGACCGGTAATGCGTCGGTTTCGTATTCCAACTGACGCGAGGTGTTGACCGAGCCGATCAGCGAGTGCCAACCGGAGATCGCGCCGCACGCGATCGTGACGAACAGCATGGGCCACAGGGGTTGCCACGGTTTGCCTGCCACGAACGCAAAACCCCAGTCGGGCAGTTTGATCGCGGCAGATTTGAAAGCCGCGACATTGCTCGCGACGAACGGCGCGAGCAGACCGCCGATCGCGCTCAAGCCGATGGCGATGGCGGTGACCCAGAAACCGATGTAATTGACCGGTTGCGCGAATCGCCAGATCGGCAAGTTCGCGCCGAGGTAACTAAAGACGAGCAGGAACAACGCCCAGAAGAGATACGAGGGCATCGTGTTGATCGCGCCAGTTGCGGCATTGAACAAAGCCGTCGTGGGACGTTTGCCATCGGCGGCAGGCGCCGGGATACGCGGATCCGCAAAAGTTGGGTCCACGACTGCCATCAGCGGCTGTTTGCCGGTGATGCTATCAACGGCTCCATTCAAACTATTCACGGCTTGCACGACCGGACCGGGCACCGCCGCGCCGCCAACCACCGTCGCGCCAAACGGACCCAGCGCCATCGCCGCCACTGTGACGATGACCGTAATCAGGGTGACGAGGATCAAGTCCATCTTCCAGCGGTAGAGCATCTGCCCGGCGAGCAACCCCATGATCGCCAAGACGAAGATGCCCAGAGGCACGTCGGGGCGAGCCGCCATCAACGCGGTCATAATGCCTAGGAACGCGCCGGCGACGAGGAGCAGGTAGAAGAAGATGAACACAAACAGGATCGTGCGCGTGCGGGGAGCGATCAGTTTGTACGCAATCGCGCTGAGCGAGTTGCCGTCGTTGCGAACGGAGAGCATGATCGCGGAGTAATCCGCCGCCCATCCGATGAACGAGACCCCCAGGATGAGCCACAAGATCGAGGGCAACCAGCCCCACAGGTTCGTCGCCGTGATCACGCCGACGATGGGACCCGCTGCGGCGACGGACTTGAAGTGATAGCCATAGAGGATGTTCTTGCCCGTCGGCATAAAGTCCACGCCATCCATATACATCTTGGCGGGCGTCGCCTTTTTCGGGTCGGACTGAATGATGTCGCGGTCAATCCGGCGCGAATAGAGCGTGTAGGTGAGGTAAATCATCAACCCGCCGAGGACGACCACGAGGAGCGTGTTCATTTGGATGCCGAGTGCGACAATTCCGCCGCCGACGACGAGCGGGACCAAGATCAGCAAGAGAATAACAGCACGGATGTCCATCATTGACCTCCTGAAGTAGAATGCGTTGCTTTGTCACAACACCGATCCTTGCCTTGCAATTTTTTCTCGATACGCGTCTCGGTTGGACACCACCTCCTATTAATGTTTGTTTCAATCCGTCAAAACACTCGGCGCGTTCATTCGTTGCGCCGTGCGGCGGCAATCTTTTCCAAGCAAAAACCCGCGCCGCCATTGCGGACGCAATGGAATCACGCGGGTACTGTCGCCAAACGCTGGTTAATAATCGCTTCGGCTTGCTTAAAGTCGGTGCCGGTTTGCTTTTCCTTGCCGTCAACTACGACCGCCGGATATTTCCGCACGCCGTAACGCACGGCTTTCAACAATCCTTCGACTGACGCGGCGTCAATCACTTTGAAAACCACGCGTCCGCCGAACCGTTCGACCGCGTCCATCACCCAATCCGACAATTGATTGTACTCCTTCATCAAGTCGGCGGGGATCGAAGATTGGACGGCGTCGGCGTGAAATTTTTTCACGCCGGGCGCTTCGAACTGATCGAAAACGACCTCGCAGTGCTGGCAGTGAAAGTACTGCGTCGGCGCGTAGGCGAAGACTTCAACTAACAGGGGTTTCACGGTTCCTCCTCCTTGAGTTTACCGGTTGGAATTGTAGCCCTTTTCTGGGTTCTCGTCAAGACCCCGCGACTGGTGTGGTGTGCGTCATAGTTTTGGGTGGGTTCGGTGTTTGCAGGCTGCGTGCGGTGCAAGTGTGCGGTGAAATATGGATATTCACCAGAAAAATTTAGTTGACGCCGCGGCGCGTCTGGACTTATAATCACGTGCGTCAAAGCTGACAATTCTTTCTTGGGGGTGTCTATGGCAGACCAACTCGCAACGGCAAATCCGCGCGTGAAAACGCACGGCATTCTCGTTTTGCACGGCGCAGGCACGCCACCCAATCAAACTACATTGGTCGGCGAATCACTTGTAACGATTGCCAATGGTTTGATCGATCATCTTTCCGGACCCTCGCTCTTTGGACGCTATCGCGTCGCCGTCCATGCTTCGGTACAAAAAGAAAAACGATACGCGCAATCTCTGACGATTGATATTTTCCAGCGCGCCACGCGCGACCACCCCGAACAACATCTGCATCAACTGCATCTGCGCGAAGCCCTGTGGAAGCCCACCATGTACACGCGCGGCATCGCCGATTACTTGCCGCTCTTGTGGTTGTGGGCGTACACATTTCAATCTCAAACTTCGCGCAAACTAAAAAGAATTTCGTTCGGTCCCCATCAGCAGGAGACGGAGCAAGAATCCATGCGCCGGCGCCAGTCCGAATTCAAATTGCGTTTGGCGTTGGCAGAGTTGGGTCTGATCGCGACCCTCTTGATCGGAATCGTTGTCAATTTCGTCGTCGGTTTGTCTTTCGTTCAACTGTCCGCCGATTGGAAATCATTTATTCCAACGACAGGCGTTCCCGGCGTGACTTCGATTTCAGTCGCGGCGGCATTGTTGTTGACGCTCTTGGCGGTGCGTGAACGCAACAGCCGCAATGCGGGCAAACCGCTCAGTTTTCTTCACATCAACGCGATTATTGCCACGACCTCTTGGCTCGGAGTTTTTCTCGTGCCTTTTTTGTTAATTGTTTATTATCTGGACAAGATCATTGGCGCGGCGATTGTGGTGGGTTTCACCGCGTTGATTTTCTTCGTGCCGAGCATCGTCGGGGTGGGTTGGGCAAGTATCCTCGCGTTGGTCGCGTTTGCGGTCAGCGTTTGGGTAATCAGCGGAAAATCGTATCAAGAAAAATTCGCCCAACCGGCAACCAATCGGCTGCGCAAAGATATGGATGACGAATTGGCAAATTGGATCACGACGCTTTTGGTGGTCGCGGGCGCGGGGGCGACGCTCGTGTTCATCTTGATCGTCGAAGCGCTCCAGGCGCTTCCATTTGTCGGCAACGATATCCGCAAATTCGCGCAAGATATTTCCGTGAACGAAATGTGGGAAGTGATCAAAGACATCCATATGTACCTGACCGATTCCAGTCGCGCGGCGACCGCGCGCGCGATTGTGGAACAGGGCTTGGTAGATTTGAACGACGATGGCGCGGACGCGTTGTACGTATTTTCACATTCGCTCGGCACTGTCGTCGCGTACGATACGCTCGTGCATCTCGGTCGCAACGCGGGAAGCCTCATCAAAACAAATCACGCGGCGTATTCCAAGATCAAAATGCTGACGACGTATGGCTCGCCGCTCAACAAAGTCCGGATGCTGGCGGAACAAGCGGAAAAAGATCCCAACCTTGCCGAATCCGGACAACCCATGGCGGGTTTTGACTATGCGCGTTTCCGACCCGACGCGGTTTTGCCGGATGATCTCCCTGAGTTTCGCTGGCTGAATTTTTTCGCGCCGCAGGATATTGTTTCGGACGTGCTAACCAAGTACCACAAACACGTCGATCCCGACACACGCGATCAAGATCGCACCATCCCGCACGATTATCCCGCTCCCTCCGCCACGGATATTTTCAGCGCGCACGGCGCGTACTGGTCGGATCGCGAGTTTTGGACCGAAATATTGAAAGAGATGCAGATCGCGTTGTAAAAAAGTGCGACCCACTATGTCGGTGCGTCGCACTGTAACGAAAGGGCTTGTCCATATCAAAAGTATTGGGTAAAAAAATGGCCGCCCCGAAATTTTTCCTGACGCACTCGTGGAAAGACAACGCTAATTGTTCTCTCCGGAGCGCCGTTGGCAATTTTGTTCATCCTTACGCTTGAGATTTTCTCTGTCTTTCCAGTTATCGGCAATGTGTTCAAGAATTGGGCGGAGAATTTTCAAGGGGACATTTGGGAAGGCATAAAAGATAACTTTGCGTTCTTGACCGATCCGAGCGACGCGGCGACCGCGCGCGAAATAGTGGAAAGAGGTATCATTGATCTCGCCACACAAGACCTTGAATCAATTCATCTCTTTGCCCATTCGCTCGGCACTGTGATAGCGTATGATACGCTGGTCCATCTCGGGCGCGATGCGGGCGCGCTCATTCGCAAGAACGACGCCGTCCACGCCAAAATCAAATCGCTCGTGACGTACGGCTCGCCGCTCAACAAAGTCCGGATGCTCGCGAACAAAGCCACGGAAGCCGCGCAGAGCGACCCGCCCGTGGAAATTATGCCGGGTTTTGATTGCACGCGTTTTGACGATAACGCCATTCTCCCACAAGATCGCCGCGATTTTCGCTGGCTGAATCACTTTTCACCGCACGATTTTGTTTCGGATACGCTGAGCCAATATCACAAGGCGCAAGACCCGGACTCGCGCGGCGAAGACCCGACGATCCCACACGAGTACTGGACCCCGTCCGCCAACGACCTGCTCACGGCGCACGGCGCGTATTGGGACGATAAAGAATTCTGGCGCGCCAACTTGCAGG
>JACQGS010000155.1 GCA_016199405.1 Chloroflexota bacterium
GTTTAGGCAACCTCAACGGCACAGTCAGCGGCCCGAACGGCATCGCGCTCGATTTAGCTGGCGGCAAGATGTATGTCACAAACACCGGCAATAACACCATCAGCCGCGCGAATTTGGATGGTTCGGGCGGGATCAATTTAGGCAACCTCAGCGGCACAGTCAGCGGCCCGAACGACATCGCGCTGGACGTATTGAACTGCAAGATGTATGTCCCAAACGTGTTTAACCCAAGCGCCAGCAATGGCACCATCAGCCGCGCGAACTTGGATGGTACGGGCGGGATCAGTTTAGGCTCTCTCATCGGCACGGGCTTCCGGCCGCTCGGCATCGCGCTAGATTTGACCGGGACAACAACGGGGACGTGCGCATCAGCACCGACACCAACTAACACGCCGTTGCCAACCGCGACGCGGACAAACACGCCGCTGCCGACCGCGACCAACACGCCGCTGCCGACAGCAACGAACACGCCGCTACCAACCGCGACGAACACGCCGCTACCAACCGCGACCAACACGCCAACGCCGACACTGACCAACACTCAGAATGTAGCACCGTCGGTAGGGGTGATTACTGCACCCCTTAGTCCCCAGCAAGTGAATACGCAAATCACGGCGAGCGTGAGCTTCACAGATCCGAATGTTCTTGATACCCACACCGCTCTGTGCGAGTGGGGAGACGGTACGGTCAGCGTTGGAACGGTGACCGAGATAAACGGGTCTGGTTCTGTCTCTTGCACCCACACGTATTCGCAAGCCGGCGTTTACACGATGAAGATATCGGTTACGGATAATGGCGGCGCGAGTGCCCAAGCGATATTCCAGTATGTCGTCGTCTATGATCCCGCTGCGGGGTTTGTCACCGGCGGTGGATGGATCACATCGCCCGCGGGTGCGTACACGCCCAATCCATCGCTCTCCGGCAAGGCAAACTTTGGGTTTGTCTCCAAATATAAGAATGGCGCGAGCGTCCCAGAAGGCAATACCCAATTTTACTTCCACGCGGCAAACTTTGACTTTCACAGCACCAGTTACGAGTGGCTAGTCATCGCCGGCGCAAAAGCGCAGTACAAAGGGTCGGGTACCATCAATGGAAGCGGCGATTATGCTTTCCTCCTGACCGCGATTGATGGCGATGAGACTGGGGGCGACGGGGTAGATCGCTTCCGCCTGAAGATTTGGAATAAGAGCAGTGGCGGTGTCATCTACGACAATCAGATGAACGGCGCCGATACTGCCGATCCAACTACTGCTCTGGGCGGAGGAAGTATCGTCATTCACAAGTAAGACGTAGCAAATGCAGAGGCGGGTCGAATTGCTTGACCCGTCTTCCGCAAAGAACAAATAACGCGAAACGCGCCTCGGTTTATCGAGGCGCGTTTTACTTGTACGCCCAGCATGAGCGTTGACTTGAAGGTGCAAGTCCTTTACGGGGGTTGATGGCACTAACCGTTAGCCAGAGGCAAGGGCGTCATCGTGAGGTGAGGTCTGAAGGAAGCCCGAGGCAAACCCGCGACTTGAGGAACACAAACCCGATACGAGGCTGTGAGTCTGGACGAGTGGGCACGCTTCGCGTATCACGAAGTCCACGTCATCAAGAGGCAAAGCAGTAAATTGGGCAAGTGCGCGGAGAAGGTCAGCGTTCTTATCTGGGGAGACCTGTCACCCCGCGAAAAAAAATCGCAACTCCAACCGAAAGTTGGATTGAGGTGACAGGAGTCAGCCGAAGCCATAGTACCGAGAGTCGTAGGAAAGAATCGGGAAGGGCTGAACGACAAATGTGCCCCGAGCAGAAAGTTCGTGGAACGAGCAAAGAAAGCCGACTGTCTCGGATAGAGACACTGCTGGTAAGGCGGTGAGGGTGAAGCCTGAACCAAATAGCCAGAGGGCTGAGCAGTTCCCGGCACAGACTGCCAACAAGGGCTAGAGGACAAGCAGGATCGGTGTCCTGACGTTTGGCGAACCGCCGGATGCGTGACCCGCATGTCCGGTGGTGTGAGAGGAGGGGCGGGCGACCCGCTCCTCCTACTCGATTCCGATTCTACTTGACGAGTGTTGCCGGATCAATGCCCGCTTTTTTCAACACATCGCCAAAGGGTTTATAGTAGTCGTTGGTTATTTTGGTGAACCCTTCGATCGAGTAAAGTTTGCGCAAAAAATCATTGGCGCCAGGATTCGCCGCGATGGCGAGCAACGCTTCAGTCGTCAGGTCCTTGATTTTCTTGTCGAGACCCTTGATGTACTGCACTCCGTCGTTCGGGATGCTATCGGTAATAAAGAACGCTTCCGTCTTGTCGAGTATATCCGGAAATGTTTTTTGCAGTCCGACGTTCGGGACGGTGCGGACATCCACGTAGGTCGCGCCGGCATCGCAATCGCCCTTGTAGACGGCAATCGCTACGTTGTTGTGTGAACCGGCGAACTGGGTTGCTTTGAAATCCTTATCCGGGTCGATGCCATTCGCTTTCAGGACGATGCGCGGAATAATTGTGCCGGAGGTAGAAGATGGATCCGCAAAGCAAAAAGTCTTTCCTTTCAGATCCACAATCTTCTTTATTCCCGCCGCTTTGTTCGCGATGAACTGACCTTGATAATAATCCTGCAATTTGCCGCTCGTTGCGTCCGTGCGGAGGTTAACGAGCACGGTCTCTATGCCGTACTTTTCCTGCGCCAAAAGCACAGAAAAGGTATTGAGGAATCCGATCTGCGCTTTACCGCCTCCCATGCTTTCAATGGATACGCTGTATGAAGTGCCGACTTCAACTTTGTACGTCAAGCTGGTCATGTTGGTCAAGCAATCAGCCAGGGTGGTGCCGGCTCTCGTTATAAGACCGGTATCACCTGCCGGTACGAAAGCAATTGTGAGCGGTTTATCCGGCGACCCCAATCCGCCTGCGGCGGGCGTAAACGCCGATGGCAGTTTGGCACAAGCCGCCGGCGGTGAAATAGGCGTAGGAACCGACAACGGAGTCGGCGTCGCCGGCGCGCACGAACTGATTAACAGGGTGGCAAATAACAGAAACGCCGTGTGAGCATGGTTTTTCATTTGGTCTCCTCCTCGTTTTCATTTTTGAGAATCACGGCACAAATTTATTCGAGTACGCCTTGTTGAGATCGAAATCGCCTTTAGTAAAGCCGGCGTCCTTCATAAATTTCGCGGATGCCGCCCAATCCGCCGGGTCCACGTACCCCAGCCGCGGACTTTTCCAAAGCGCAATCGACGCGGCAAGCACGGCTTTGCTCGTGCTGAGATTTGCGCCGCCGGCTTCGGGCACGGCTTGAACCGTGATGTTCAACGCCTCGTCCGGATTAGCGATTGTGTCTTGCACGCCGCGCAGAAATGCCGCCGTCAGCCGTTGAACCAATTGGGATTTTTCATTCGCCGTCTTTTCGTTCGTCACCAATCCGATCCCGACGAGCCGGCTGAAATTGGAAACTTCGATGACGTTCAAATCTTTGCCCGCCAGTTTCAATTGCACCGGCTCATTGTTCGAATAGCCCGCGGCGGCATCGATGGTGCCTTGCGTCAGCGCGGCAACTTGATTAAAGCCGACGTCTTGCGTCTTGACATCCGCTTCTTTGATGCCGGCTTCATACAACAACGCGCGCCAGCCCGTATACGTCGCGCCGAAAAATCCCGGCAACCCCACGCGCTTGCCGACCAAATCCTGCGGCTTGGTGATGTTCTTTTCCTTGAGCGAAAAAATCGCGATCGGAAACGCGTTGTACCAATTCGCGACGTACACGAGCGGAATGCTTTGGGCGCGCGCTTGCAGCACTTGATCGCCGCCGAGCAAAGCAAAATCCGCTTGGTTCGCGCCGACGAGTTTGACGCCGTCCAATTCAAAGCCGTAATTGTATTTCACTTTGATGCCGGCGTTTTGGAAATAGCCTTTTTTCTCCGCGACGTACCACGGCGCGAATTGCACGTGCGGAATATAGCCCATCACGAGACTGACTTCCACCGGCGCGGCGCTCGTTGCCGCCGCGGTCGGCGCGGGCAGTGGCGCCACCGGCGTGGCACATGCCGACGCCGCGAGTGCGATCACAATCCCGAATGCGATCGAGAGAATATTTTTCATTGCTCGTTCCTCCTGTGATGAATTAGAAATCGTTCGACCAGAACCACCAATCCGTACAAACTCAAAGCCATCGCCGCGAGTGTCGCGACGGTCGCGAAAACGAGCGGCGTGTTGAGCGCGCCGCGCGCAAAGTTCAACAAAAATCCCAAACCGCGATCCCCCCACAACAATTCGACGACCGTCACGCCGACGACCGAGAGGGTCATGCCCACGCGCACGCCGCCGAAGAAAACCGGCAACGCCGCCGGAATTTCCAAATGAATGAACACCTGCCAACGATTCGCGGAATACGAGCGCATCAATTCGCGATACTCGGCGCGGATGCCGCGAATGCCGACGAGCGTATTCACGAGCATGGGAAAAAACGCGATGAGCGCGGCGACGAGCGCGTTTTGCCAAATGCCGGCGCCGATCCAAATGATGATAAAGGGTCCCAACGCGACGAGCGGCACGGCTTGTAACGCGATGAGATACGGCGAAACAATTTTCTCAAGGAGCGGCGATTGCGCGAGCAGATAGCCGAGCAGCGCGGCGACGAACAGTGAAACGCTAAAGCCCACGCCAACTTCAAAGAGCGAAATGCCCAGATGGCGCGGCAAAATTCCGCTATTCCAATTCTCGACCCAACTCAACGCGACGAGACGCGGCGATGGCAACAGAAACGCCGGGAATTCATTCAGCGCGATGATGCCTTCCCATAGCGCCCAGAAACCGGCAATCGCGACGGGAATCAAAAAGAGATGCAGATTCTTCCGGGCGGGACGCGCGGTTTCCCGGAAACGCGTCCAGTTGCCTACCCGCGGCGAAGCTTCGCGATTTATTGCCAAACTAATTTACCTCGCTTTGCCCGTTCAATTTCAACGCGCGGCGAACCTCGTTCACCCGCTCCGCATAACGCGTCGATGCGCGCGCCGCGGCGATGCGCGGGCGCGGCAAATCGATTTCGACGATGCGCGTGATCCGTCCGGGTCGAGGCGAAAAAACCGCGACGCGGTCGGCAAGCCAAACGGCTTCGCCGATACTGTGCGTGACGAAAACGATGGTTACCTTGGCGCGTGCCCAGATTTCCAACAGCGCGTCGCCGAGCCGCTCGCGCGTCAATTCGTCCAACGCGCCAAACGGTTCGTCCATCAGCAAGATTTGCGGGCGATACGACAGCGCCCGCGCAATCGCGACTTGCTGTTGCATCCCCGCCGAAAGTTCGTGCGGGTAATGGTTCGCGAAATTATTGAGCCGAATCATTTCTAAAAGTTCGCGCGCGCGTTCCGCACGCTCTGCGCGCGCGGCGCCGCTGATTTCGAGCGGCAGCGTGATATTGTGCGCGATATCGCGCCATTCCATCAGCGTCGGCGCTTGAAAAACAAGTGCGGTCTCTCGCGCGCGCCGCGCCTCCGCCGGCGAGCGCGCGCCAATCCCGACGCGTCCCGCACTCGGCGGCAGCAGATCGGCGATGATCTTCAAGAGCGTCGTCTTGCCACAGCCGGAAGGACCGATGAGCGCAAGAAATTCGCCGCGCTGAATCGTGAGGGAGATATTTTTGAGCGCGGCAACTTGCCGTTCGCCATGTCCGTAGGTTTTGCTGACCGCGCTGAGTTGGATTTGTGGTTCGATCATTTTGAAAATAAAAATGCCCCAAGAATTTCATTGGGGCAGAGCGGACGAGAGGCGCGGGCAGGCGAATAGAAACAGACCAAATTCGAAAGAGAATTTGGTGTGCGCGCCCGACGCGAAAAGAATTTCGCGTCGTGTAAACTTTCTCTCATCCGGACTGTACCGTCGGCTTCGGCTTCACACCGAATCCTGCTCTGTTCAAAAATACTGAACTCGGCTCGCGGGCTTGAGTAGTCGCCTAGTCGTATGGTCTGATAGTCGTGTGGTCAATTGTTCTTGACCACCTGACTATGTGACTAACCGACTATTCGACTAATCATACCGCCGATCGGGAATTGTTTCGCGTTGAACGCGGAACTCACCCTGCCCCGAAAGTTTTATTCAATTTGACCAGAGTATAGCGTGGATGATGGCGGATGTCAATAAAAAATATGTTACAGAAATTCAGCGTCGGCGTGTCGGCGTTGGAGTAGGGCGGGGACGGATGGGTGCGGGTGAATCGGAATAGGAATCGGGAATGAAGATGGGCGTTGGGAAAATGTACGGGGCTTTGGGCGGATCGTCGGTCGGCGCGGGAACTGATCGCGCCGGCGGTTGAGGAATTAAAGGGACAATCGCGCGGGTTGGCGCGGCGTCGGTGCTTTCGGTTGCACGCGCAAGTGAGTGCGCCGCGTTGGAGGAGCGCGCCGCCGAATCGCCGTTGAACGGGTCTTGCTCGATTTCTTCTTCCGGCGATTCGTCAGAGGTCGAAAGATTTTCCGGCGGCACAGAAATAATTAGCGCGAAAAGAAACAGATTGCCCAACGCAAGCAAGAGCAAAATAGATTTCTTTTCGCGCATAAGTTTTAGCCGCGCAATTGAAAATCACGCGGCAGTGTTGCTTCGCGTGTAGACGCGCCGAATCTAGCTGCCGCCTTCGTACTTGAACGAAACTTTGACCTTGGCGCGATACGCGACGACTTTGCCATCCTCAAGCTGCATATCCAACTCGGAGACCTCGGCGATGCGCAGCTCGCGCAAAGATTGGGACGCGCGCGCAACGGCATTTGCGGCGGCTTTTTCCCACGATTCTGTGCTCGTCCCGACAAGCTCGATAATTTTGTAAACGCTGTCTGCCATTTTGTCCTCCTGTGAAAATAAGTCAATCGGGTAGCAGCCCAGCCGCGCTGGGCGTTTCCGAGACGGGCAGCGCGGCTGCCCTCCTACCCATTCTTATCCGCCATTGGAATTTGCAGGAAAAAATCAGCGCGCCCGGAGGGGCTTGAACCCCCAACCCTCAGTTCCGAAGACTGATGCTCTATCCAATTGAGCTACGGGCGCATTTCAATTTCGGATTTTCGATTGCGGATTGCCGATTTGAAAATCCGAAATTCGAAATCCCAAATCTAAAATTCAAAGGGGTGGCCAACGGGTTTCGAACCCGCAACCTTCTGATCCACAATCAGACGCTCTACCTTTGAGCTATGGCCACCGTATTACGGAAGGGATTCTAACATGATTGGAAAGGCAAGTCAAAACGAAAAGCGAAAAGCGCGAAGCGAAAAGCGGAAAGCAAAAACTGCATTTGCGCTTGGCTTTTAGCTTATCGCTTTGAGCTTTATAGATTCTCCTAGTTCACCTTGCGCAATCAAAACCTGCTCGCCACTCGCCATATCGCGCAGCGTCGCCTTGCCCGCTGCCGCTTCGTCCGGACCGATGATGACCGCGAATGGAATTGCCTTCGCCGCTGCGTACTTCAATTGCTTGCCCAAGCCGTCCGCATCGAGCGCGAGTTCGGTGTTGATGCCGGCGCCGCGCAGTTGATTGGCAACGCGGATCGAAACGCCGATGCGTTCGCGATCGAAAACCGTGACGAGCGCTTGCGTCATTGTCCTGCCGACGCTCGCCGGAAACATGGCAAGCTCTTCCATCACATCAATGATGCGCTCGATCCCCAACGATGTGCCAGTAACCGGCAGCGATTCGCCGGAGCGGCTGAACATTCCGATCAGTTCATCGTAGCGTCCGCCGCCGGTGAGCGAGCCGATTTTCGGTTCGGTGACGACGGTTTCGTAGATGGGACCGGTGTAGTACGCCAAGCCGCGCACCATCGAAAAGTCAAATTGGTAATTGGTCATTGGTAATTGGGCTTGCGCGAGAAATTCTTGCAGTTCCTCCAGTTCCTCCAATCCCTCCATCGCGATTGGCACGTCGCCGAGCATCTCGCGCATTTCGCCGAACGCGTTAGGCGGCAGGGCGACGAGCTGCATCATTTTGTCAATGACGGATGCGGGGATGTTGTTCTGCTCCATTTCCGCGCGCACGCCGTCCGCGCCGATTTTGTCCAACTTGTCTATTGAGCGGTACAGCCCGCCGAGCGATTCTTTCGGCACGCCCGCATATTGCCCGATGCCGGTCAGCAATTTGCGATTGTTGATTTTCGTGACGAACGCTTTGAATCCGAGCGCGGTCAACACTGCATAGATCATCGTCACGATCTCCGCATCGGCAAGCATTGATTTACTACCGACGATGTCGGCATCGCATTGATAGAATTCGCGATAGCGTCCCTTTTGCGGACGCTCGGCGCGCCACACTGGCGCGATCTGATACCGCTTGAACGGCTTCACCAGTTCAGGATACATCGCGACAACGCGCGTCAGCGGCACCGTCAAATCGTA
>JACQGS010000165.1 GCA_016199405.1 Chloroflexota bacterium
AAAAGCAACAGATCAACCTACAACCGCATCGCACCTTACCTCGGTATAACTACACCATTCGGCCCCACGAGGCTAAATAACAAAACTGCTCAAGTTATTGTTGGACGAGTCCTAAGGGTTCATCGATTTTTCACGCCCTCAATTCTTCACGTCCCCCCCGCCGTCCGCCACAACTCTCGCACAATCCGCGTTTGCATTTGCGCGTCCGCCGTACAGGAGTTGCTTATCTAAAACAATTCGCCCGCCCTGTTTTGCAGAGCGGGCGTTTTTTATTCGCGTCGATTGGTTGTGCTGCGTGCTAACCAGTCTTTAACAGCGGCACCATCTCCACCGTCAATTTCTGAAAATGGCTGTTGGCGGCAATGTTTGGATTGCTCGCGTAAACCAGTTCGACGATTTGCACCTCGACCGCGAGCGATTGTGTTTCCAGCCGCAACGTCTTGCCTTTTTCCGCCAGCATCGCATCGCCTTTGGACGCGAGTTTTGCGCGTAATGCCGGATCGTTGAACGCGTACTCGCTCATCAGAATTTGCGTGACGGTGCGCACGTCGCCTTTGTCAAAAAGCCATACGTCGAACGCGGTCACTTTGTCCGGCTTGCCCTCGCCGATGATTTCCGAAATGCCCATGCCGCACTCGCCCAAAAATTCTTGCTTTGCCGTTTCCAAACTGAACGACGTGTCGTAATTATCGTTGCCCAGCGTATACGCCGCGACGTAGCGCCCCAATCCGCCCGGCTTCGGCGGCGCAGTCGCTTTTGCCGGCGCGGCAGTCGCCGGCGCGGTTTTCGCGTTTGCCGGCGTGGCGCGCGCCGCGCGCGCGCGTAATTCCGGCAATAGCCGCGGCACGAGAATAATGCCGGCAATCAGAATGACGAACGCGACGGCGACAATCGCGATGAGGGGCAGGAGATTGTTGAGCGAAATGCCGGCGTTTGGGGAACCGGGCGTGGGTGCGCGCGTGGCGGACGCGGAAGGCGTCGCGGCGGAAGGAGACGTCGCGCGGACGGTGACGTTCAGCGCTTGCGCGAGCGCGGTGAGCCGGTCGGCTTCGCGCGCGAGTCCTTTGGTGGTGCGATCTTGAATGAGGGTTGAGAGAATTCGCGCCTGATCGTCTTTGGAAAGCGATGCCATGCGCGCTTTCGCGAGATCGGCGCTGGCGTTCAACGCGTACGAGTCTGCAATCGCGACGACATCGTCCGCGCTCAGTTGATAATTCACCGGCGCAACGACCCAGCCGATCAACAAACCTAAACCTAATCCCACGATCAAGCCGATCAGGGGACCGATCCAGATGCTTCGTTGCAGGAGATCGCCGATTCGATTCATCGCGTCCTCGCTGAAAAACGATTCGTGTGGTCTGAATTCATTTTAACACAATTCGCGCGGGCAAACAAAAAGAACGTGACGGGTGTTGAGTGACGAGAATTCCCCGCGTCACTCGTCACGCTTCACACTTTCACCACCGGCTCTTTGCTCGCTTGGCTCAATACGTCCACGCCGTCTTCTTGAATCACGACCAAATCTTCAATCCGCACGCCGCCCCAGCCCGGAATGTAAATGCCCGGCTCGAGTGTCAGCGTCATATTCGCGCGGAAAATATCTTTGGGTCCGGCAGTGTAACTCGCGCGCACGCCGCCGTCATGCACCGCCAGCCCCACATCGTGTCCCAAGCCATGACCGAAGTAATCGCTGTAGCCGGCTTTTTTGATCACGTTGCGCGCGAACGCGTCGGCGCGTCTGCCTTTGACGCCTTCGCGGATTTTGCGCGTGGCAGTTTTTTGCGCCTTGAGCACCGTGGCGTACACTTTGTTGAATTGGTCGTCGGGCGAACCCAGCACAATCGTGCGCGTCAGATCGGAATGATAATAGTCGACGCGCGCGCCGATGTCAACGATGATCGGTTCGCCGGTTTGGAGTTGGCGGTCGGTCGGAATCGCGTGCGGGAGCGCGGCATTGGGTCCACTGGCGACGATGCCGAACGCCATCGCGTCCGCGCCGTGCTCGCGCATATATCTTTCAATGATCCACGCCGCGTCTTTTTCCGTCATGCCCGGTTTGACCTGCGTCAAAAAATGCGCGAACGCCGCGTCGGTGATCTCGACCGCGCGTTTGATCGCGGCTAATTCCGCCGGCTCTTTGATCATGCGCAGCCCTTGCGCGATGCCATTGGTCGCTTTCAGTTTATAGCCGGCTTTGCGCGCTTCTTTCGCCCACGCTTTGTGCGTGGCAACCGTCAAATAATTCGCTTCAAAGCCAACCAGTTTGGGTTTCGCTTCCGCGCCAAACGCGCCGATCACTTTACTGCGCTCGTAGCCCGCTTCAAATAATTTGAAATCCGGCGCGCGTTGCTTGACATCTTCGTAATAGCGCGAGTCGGTAGAAATCCACGCGGCGTTGGCGGAGACGATCATCGTCGCGTCGAGATAGGAATGACCGGGAAAAAAGCCGGAGAGATAGTATTGATTCTCCGGCACGTTGACGATCAACGCGTCCAATCCTTCATCGGCGATCCGCTGGCGCAAACGCGCGAGGCGTTGGTTCGACATTACTTCACTCCCTCCAAAAGTTGGGCGCATTATACTCGCTTTCGCTTTTCACGACAAGGCATCGTTGAATCCACGGCGATCCGAAAAAATATTTGTCGCGAATCAGCCCTCCCATCCTTTTGGTTTGCCTGAGTTTATGCGCATGCGCCGCGCACTGCCCACGCGCGCGCCACAAGCGGAATCGAGCCATCGAGCGCGACGGGTAGACTCGCGCGCAGCCGTTCGCGCAGCGCGGCGCGGCGATCTTGGTTGAGCGACATGGCATAACTCGGCGCCGGTCCTTGTCCGCCCAGAAAAGGCGACCAATAATCATCCAAGTCTTTGAAATCCGTCGCGATGTCGATCGCGCGGACGTGGACTTGAGCGAGTCCCGCGTTTTCAAAAAGTTTTTGCAGCGGAACCGGCTGACACAATGGAAATCGTCGCCCTTCGTCCAGGTCATACGCGGCGGGATCCAGCGCGGCGGCGGCATTCCAAAAATGCCGCATCAGTGCATTTTGCCGGCATAATCCCACACGTACGCGCCGACCACGCCGCCGGGACGCGTCGCCCGCACCATTTCTGCAACCGCGCGGTGCGGCACTGGAATAAAATTCAAAACCAGCGCCGAGACAGTCGCATCGAAAGTCGCCGATTCAACGGGCAATTCCTGCGCGTCTCCCACTTGGAAACTCACGCGCGGATCCGCGATTTGCTTTTCTGCGAACGCGATATATTCTTTGGAAAAATCAATTCCTTTGACTGCCTGTGGATTGGCGATCTCGAGAATCGTTTGCGTGAGCGCGCCAGTTCCGGATCCGACATCGAGCCAGCGGCGCGTGGTCGGCACCGCGAGCCATGCGAGAAATTCGCGTGCGACTAGGCGACTCCAGCGACCCACATAGGGTTCGTATGCGTTGCCGCTCGCCCATACATCGGGCATCTGCGAACTGGTTGACATTTTACAATCGCCTCCGACTTGGTTTTGTGGAATTATATTCAACAATCGCGCGAGTGTCCAGAGGGTTCATATTCCCCTTGCGCCCGCCCCGCGCCTATGCTACAATCCGCGCCGTGATGGCTCCCCACGATTTCCGGCGCGCGCGCGAATTATTTTTCCTCTGTGCGCTTTTCCTGAGCGCAGCCGAAGGATGCGCGACGCCGACCGTGCAAATTCTGCCAACCCCCGCCGCCGCGCCGCAAACGCCGGCGAACATCGTCGTCGCCGACGCGCCCACGCCGCGCGCACCATCCATTCCAATTCAACCTACGCCGCCGCCGCCCGCGCCGCCCTCTTTTTTTGAAGAACGCGTCGCGAATCTTTTTGATCTCGCGCGGTTGCCGGTGATGGAGCAGACGGTCACGACGCAGTTCACCAGCCGCAATTGGTTTCACCGCGAACACTTTTTTGATTTTTTTATTGACGACGGAAATTTCGAAGGCGACAAGTACGGTTGGGTTGACGAAAACGGCGCGCGGCAATCCTATCGCATCGTGACCGCGGATGACGGCAAGCCCGAGTACGAAATCGTGCCGCGCAGTGCCGGTCCCGGTTATATCGCGCGCATTTGGTTCGCGCAATATCAGCATCAGAGTTACAACAACCCCACCGACAAATCCAAAGACCCCGAGTGGGCAAATTGGGGCAATCTCGGCGAGGTTGGCAACATCCGGTTTTATTTCGATGACGAGCCGACGCCGCGCGTCGATTTTTCGATCAAGGATTTATTCGTCGGGAAAAATTCGTTTCCCGCTCCGCTCGCCGCGTTTTATGCGTCCGCAAACGGCGGCAATATCAATTACGTGCCGATTCCGTTTCAAAAAGCGCTGCGCATCGCGACCACCGGCAAACCGCGCTTGATGCAAATTCAAATCAAACGCTTTGCGGATTCCAATCCCGCGTTGGCGAGCGTCACCGGCGCGCCAC
>JACQGS010000031.1 GCA_016199405.1 Chloroflexota bacterium
ACAACGTGTGTGGACGCTGGGGATGGAAACGGAAGAGGGCAAAGGGCTAACACATACACCGAGCGCAAGCGCAGGCATAGCAGATCGTCACCCAAAGGCATTTGCGCTCAGCGATCAGCTATCTGCCGATTTGCGCCGCAAGACGCATCAAACCATCCAACGCGTGACCCAAGACATTGAGAATTTCAAATTCAACACGATGATCGCCGCGCTAATGGAATACACCAACTATTTGCAAAAAGCGCGCGACGCCGGCGCGGCGAGCACGCCAGCATGGCGAGAAGCGATGGAGGCGTTGTGCCTAATGCTCGCGCCCAGCGCGCCGCACATCACGGAAGAAATGTGGGCGCGGAAGGGCAAGCCGTATAGCATTCATCAACAGTCATGGCCTGTGTGGGACGCCAAAATTGCGGCAGAGGATATGTTCATATTGGTCGTCCAAGTGAACGGCAAGGTGCGCGATCGGATCGAATTGCCGGCGCACGCGAGTGAAGCCGACGCCAAAGATGCGGCGATGAAATCGAGTGGCGTCCAAAAATATTTGGCGGGTAAGGTGGTGCGCCAAGTGATCTATGTGCCGGGCAAGTTGCTGAATGTCGTCGTAGGCGATTGATCGGCTGCTTGTGATTGCGCTCTTCTCTTGATTGAGTCAAGCGAGAATTTGACCTGGGTATTTTTACAAAATTCAAACTTGACACAATCCGAAATTCGGGTATACTCCCAAGTCGCTCTTAGGATAATAATCAATCGAGCGCGGACGAAGAATCGTCTCGCGGTCGGTTATTTTTGTTGCAGTCGAGCCGTCGCGCCACAGGCAAATCTGCCAGCCAAGCCCAGTCGTTGAATCATTCATTTATCAACTTTTTTCTTGTTTTCCTCTTTGTCTCTCGCCCGGGCGGGCTGGCGCGATCAACCGCAGTCGCGATCATGCAATCACTACCCAGTGATCGCATTCATGTTCCAAGCCGAGAGGGAGTTTGGGCAAGCCGAACTCCAACCCCATCTCTCTACTGCACAATCGCATAGAGCCACGATATACGCATCGTGCAATTTGAATGGCGGATGCGCGGCGTAGCGCACCGGTGAGCGCGTTTCGTACGTCGGTTTCTCCTCTCTCCGAGAGCGGCGCGGGGAGAAACGTCGGACATTTTTGCGCGCGTCGTTTATTTTCAGTTACGCGTTGGCGCAAGCCAACGCGAGGAGAATGGCAAATGACCGGTATGACGATGCCGAACGTAACCAGTGGCTTGCGGAGCGATCAAAAATCGTACTCGCGTATCCCCGACGTACACAATATCCCCACGCTGATCAAAGTTCAACTCGAATCCTTCAAATGGTTCGAAGCCGAGGGCTTGCGCGAGCTTTTTGACGAAATCTCGCCCATCGAATCCTTCAACAAGGATATGTCGCTTTATTTCCCCGGCGACAATGAGATCGCGCGCAAGTTTAATCTCGGTTTCCGCTTTGGCACCCCCAAGTATACCGAGCCAGAATGCCGCGAGATGGACATGACGTTTGCGGCACCGCTCCATATCGAGGTTGCCCTCATCAACAATCAAACCGGCGAAGTCAACAAGCAGGAAGTCTACATGGGCGACTTTCCCTTGATGACCGAACACGGTACATTTGTGATTAACGGCGCGGAGCGCGTGGTGGTCTCGCAGTTGATTCGGTCGCCGGGCGTGTACTTTTCTGACGATGAAGACCGCGCGACTGGGCGTGTGCTGTGCTCTGCCAAGCTCATCCCGAATCGCGGCGCGTGGCTAGAATTTGAAACGTCCAAGCGCGATGTGATCTCGGTCAAAGTGGATCGTAAGCGCAAGATCCCGGTAACGATGCTTTTGAAAGCCATCGGTGTTGGAGATGGCACGGACGAGGGCTTGCTCAATATTTTTGCCGGCGCGGACAACAATACCGAACATCCCTACATTGCTTCGACGCTGGAGCGCGAGTCGCCGCGCCTGGGTTCAATTGATGAGGCGCTTTTGGAATTCTACAAGAAATTGCGCCCCGGCGATCCCGCCACGCTCGAAAATGCGAAAAACTTTTTGACCACGCTGCTTTTTACGCAACGCCGTTACGATTTGGGCAAAGTTGGTCGGCACAAGCTGAATCGCCGCTTGTACGGTACCGATGTGCCGGCGGATCAACTTCCGCAGGAACGAATCCAGCGCGCCGATGATCTGGTCAAGGTGGTCGAACACTTGATTTTGATCAATAACGGTGTGGCTGGCGGCGATGATATTGATCATTTGGGGAATCGCCGCGTCAAGACCGTCGGTGAATTGATTCAAAATCATCTGCGTATCGGCTTGCTCCGTTTGGAGCGCGTGGTGCGCGAACGCATGAGTATTCGCGATGACACCCAAATGTCGCCGATCAACCTCGTCAATATTCGACCGGTCGTGGCGGCGATGCGCGAGTTTTTCGGCGGCTCTCAGCTGTCCCAATTTATGGATCAGACCAACCCGCTTGCCGAACTGACGCATAAACGCACGCTGTCGGCATTGGGTCCCGGCGGCTTGCGCCGCGAACGTGCCGGCTTTGATGTGCGCGACGTTCATCACAGTCACTATGGGCGAATCTGCCCGATTGAAACGCCGGAAGGTCCAAACATCGGATTGATCGGTCGCCTCAGTACGTACGGGCAAATCAACGAATACGGTTTTGTCGAGACGCCGTACCGGATCGTCAAGCATACGATTCCGAACAAAAAGGATTTGCTCTTTGCGCGGACGCTGATTGAAGACGTGCGCGATCCGGATAATAGCAGAATCATCGCAAAAGCCGGCACGGCGATTGACGAAGAGCTTGCCGACAAATTGGCGCATTTACCCCGCGGCACGGAAATCAAAGTGCGCGCGTATGCGACCGATCAAATTGTTTATCTTGCGGCGGACGAAGAGGACAAGCATACCGTCGCGCAAGCGAACGCGCGCATCGATGCGCACAGTCAATTCGTGGACCCACGCGTCGAAGTTCGCCGCAACCAAACTTTTCTGACCGATTTGGTCGAGCACGTCGAGTATATGGACGTGTCGCCGAAGCAAATTGTCGGCGTATCTGCCGCGCTCATTCCGTTCTTGGAGCACGATGACGCGAATCGCGCGTTGATGGGATCGAACATGCAGCGCCAAGCGGTGCCGTTGCTGCGTCCCGAAGCGCCGGTGGTTGGCACTGGGATGGAATTTCAAGCCGCGTTGGATTCCGGGCAGGTGATCGTCGCAGAGGACGAAGGCGAGATCATCAGTGTCACGGCAAATCAAGTCAAAGTTCGCAGCGGCAAGAAGGATCGCGAATACAAACTGCGGAAATACAATCGCTCGAATCAATCCACGTGCATCGATCAACGGCCCGTGGTGACCCGCGGACAAAAAGTCAAAAAGGGCCAAGTGCTCGCGGATTCGTCTTCCACCGATCAAGGACAACTGGCGTTGGGACAAAACGTGCTGGTTGCCTTTATGAGTTGGGAAGGCGGCAACTTTGAAGACGCGATCTTGATCAGCGAGCGGATGGTGCGCGAAGACAAATTCTCGAGTATTCATATCGAAAAGCACGAGATCGAAGCGCGCGATACGAAATTGGGTCCGGAAGAAATCACGCGCGATATTCCGAATGTCGGCGAAGATGTGCTCAAAGATTTGGATGAAGAGGGCATCATTCGCATCGGCGCGGAAGTGGGACCGGGCGACATTCTGGTCGGCAAGATCACGCCGAAAGGCGAAACCGATCTGACGCCGGAAGAAAAACTCTTGCGCGCGATTTTTGGCGAGAAAGCGCGTGAGGTCAAAGATTCTTCCCTGCGTTTGCCGCACGGCGAGCGCGGCAAAGTGGTGGATGTCAAAATTTTTACGCGCGACGAGCATCACGAGTTGCCGGCAGGCGTCGAAAAGTTGGTGCGGGTGGCAATCGCGCAGATGCGCAAGATCACCGAGGGTGACAAGATGGCGGGTCGGCATGGCAATAAAGGCGTGATTTCCAAAGTCGTGCCGATTGCCGATATGCCGTATCTCGAAGACGGAACGCCGATAGACATTATTCTGAATCCGCTCGGTGTGCCGGCGCGCATGAACATCGGGCAGATTTTGGAAACGCATTTGGGTTGGGCGGCGGATCGGCTGGGATTTCGCACGGTGTCGCCGGTCTTTGACGGCGCCGACGAAGAAGAAATTTCTGCAGAACTCGCGCGCGCGTGGTTGATGGATCGGGCGTGGGCAGAAACGATGGAGCGCGCCTGGACGTGGTTGCGTGAGCAAGAGTACAATGTCGATAAATTGAATGACGACTCGGACGCGCTCAACATTTTTCTCGAAGATTGGCTGAAAGATGCCGACCGCCGGCGTCTGCAGAACGATCGAACGTACGCGCGGCGTCAAGTCTTGCGGGAGTGGTTGAAGGAAAAAGGTTTGGAGCCGGACGCGCTCTTGTTCTTTGAAGATGATAAACGCACGCGCGTCGAAATGACCCGCGCGGATCAATTGGCGCGTGTCGCGTGTTTTCGGTTGTGGCTGGAAGCGCACGGCAAGAGCATGTCCGAAAAGAAATCCGAAGAGCAGTTGAAAGCGGAAGTCGAGAAAACTGCCCGCGAATTACTCGTGGCGACTCCCACTTCCGGCAAGATGCGTTTATTCGACGGCAAAACGGGTCAAGCGTACGATGAAGCGGTGACGGTAGGCATCATCTATATGATGAAGCTCGCGCATTTGGTGGAAGACAAAGTTCATGCGCGTTCCACGGGTCCTTACTCGCTGGTGACGCAGCAACCCTTGGGCGGCAAGGCGCAGTTTGGCGGACAACGCTTTGGCGAAATGGAAGTGTGGGCGCTGGAAGCCTACGGCGCCGCGCATACCCTGCAAGAAATGCTAACGATCAAATCGGACGATGTGACGGGGCGTGTGAAAACGTACGAAGCGATTGTCAAGGGCGAAGCGATCATGGAGCCGGGCGTGCCGGAATCGTTCCGCGTTTTGATCAAAGAGTTGCAATCGCTCGGGCTTGCCGTCGAGGTGTTTGATCAAGAGGGCGTTCGCCGGCAGTTCGGCAAAGAAGAAAGCGAAGAGCGCATTCCTACGCTGGGCGGTCAATCGCCGATTCATGGCGACTATGGCGACTTGGGTCCCGTGAAGGATATTCGCGCGCGGCGCGAAGCGCGCGGCGAGCGAAAAATGTACTCGCGCCCGCGCCGGCGCACATAATGAGCGCGGATTGACTCAGTACATCACAATGAAGGGGCTGGCGTTCTCTAACGCCGCTTTTCGGGCAAAACGCGCTAGAGAGCGCTCCCCCCTTTGAAAGAGCGCTCCTCCCTTTGAAAGAGCGCTCCTCCCTTTGAAATTGTGATGGACTGTGACTTGTACTTTTGCGTGATCGGGGTCTGAGAGTCTGGAGGCAAATCAATGGAATTAGTAGATTTCAAAGCCATTCGGGTCAGTCTGGCATCGCCGGAGCAAATTCGCGCGTGGTCGTACGGCGAAGTGCTCAAACCGGAAACGATCAATTACCGCACGCTGCGTCCCGAGCGCGATGGCTTATTCGACGAGCGCATCTTTGGTCCGACGCGCGATTGGGAATGCGCGTGCGGCAAGTACAAAAAGATTCGCAACCGCGGCATTATTTGTGACAAATGCGGCGTGCAGGTCGCGCCGCAACGCGTTCGCCGAGAGCGGATGGGACATATTGAACTCGCGTCGCCGGTCGCGCATCTGTGGTATGTGCGCGGCGTGCCGTCGCGCATTGGTTTATTGCTGGATTTATCGCCCCGGCAGTTGGAGCGCGTGCTGTACTTCGCGCAGTATATTGTGAGTCGCGTCGACGAGGATGCGCGCAAACGCGCGATGCAACGCTTGAGCAAAGAGTCGCAAGGCAAAGCTCAAGATTTGGAAGAAAAAGCAGACAAGGAAATCGAATCGCTCCATTCCAAATTGACCCGCGAGTTGGAAGCGGGTCAAAAGAAAACCGATGCCGCGCTGGAAAAATTGGAAGAACAATTGGCGGAAAAAACCGATCAAGTTGTCAGTCTCGGCAAGAACTTGGAAAGCCGGATCGAAGATGCCAAAGGCAAGGAAATTCGCAAGTCCATTGTCTTCGAGCCGACCGGGGACGTTATTGCGGAAGAAGGCGACCAAATCGCAGCCAAGCATCGCAAGCGCTTGAATGAACTCGTCCAGGCGCAACTTGCCGAAATTGAAAAAGATATTCGCGGCAAGCAATCGGATCGGCGATTGTTGATGGACGCGGAAAAAGAACAAAAGCAACAGGAGACCGCGCAAGAAATCGCGGCGCTGCGCGCGCGACTGGAATCGCAAGTGGATTCGGCGCGGGGCGCGCATGACGACAAATTGGATCAGTTGAAGGCGATCCGCGTGGGCGAAGTGATTACGGAAACGCGTTTTCAGGAAATGCGCGAGAAATGGGGCACGATTTTCGAGGCGGGGATGGGCGCGGATTCGGTGTTCGAAATTCTCAAGGGGCTGGATCTCGATAAGCTCGGCGAAGAACTGCGCCATAACATTCGCACCACGCGTTCGAAACAACAAAAGAAAAAAGAAATCAAGCGGCTCCGCGTCGTGGAGTCGTTGCGCCGATCCGGCAATCGTCCCGAATGGATGATCTTGCAAGTGTTGCCGGTGATTCCGCCCGAATTGCGCCCGATGGTGCAGTTGGACGGCGGACGCTTTGCCACGTCGGATTTGAACGATTTGTATCGGCGCGTGATCAATCGCAACAATCGTTTGAAACGCTTGTTGGAACTCGGCGCGCCCGAAGTGATCGTCAATAACGAAAAGCGCATGTTGCAAGAAGCCGTCGATTCGTTGATTGATAACGCGCAACGCGGCAAAGTGGTCTCGCAACGCGGCCAACGGAAACTAAAATCGCTTTCCGATTTGCTGAAAGGCAAGCAGGGCCGCTTCCGCCGAAATTTGTTGGGCAAACGCGTTGATTATTCCGGGCGCAGCGTGATCGTCGTCGGTCCGCATTTGAAATTGAATCAGTGCGGCTTGCCCAAAGGGATGGCGCTCGAACTGTTCAAGCCCTTTGTCATGCGCAAGTTGGTCGAATACAATTTCGCGCACAACATCAAATCGGCAAAGCGGTTGGTTGATCGCGGCAGTTCCGAAGTCTGGGACGTGCTCGAAGAGATTATCAAGAACCATCCGGTGTTGCTCAACCGCGCGCCGACGCTGCATCGCTTGGGTATTCAAGCGTTCGAAGTGATTCTCGTGGAAGGCAACGCGATTCATATTCATCCGTTGGTCTGCGCGGCGTTCAACGCGGACTTTGACGGCGATCAAATGGCGGTGCATGTTCCGCTTTCGGAAGCCGCGAAAGAAGAAGCGCGCAAGTTGATGCTCTCGTCGCACAATCTGCTCAAGCCGGCATCCGGCGAACCGATTGTGGAACCGACGAAAGATATGGTGCTCGGCGTGTACTATTTGACGATGGACCGACCGAATCAAAGAGGTGAAGGCAAAACCTTTGGCGATACGGACGAAGTGCAATTGGCGTACGATTTGGGACAGGTGAATTTGCACGCCAAGATCAAATTTGTGGTGGAAGGCGCGCGCGCGGGTCAGACGAAAGCGAAAAAGAAATTGGTCGAAACTACCGCCGGGCGTGTGCTGTTCAATCACATTCTGCCGCCGGAATTGCCGTTTGTGAACGAAACCTTGGACAAAAAACGGCTCAAGGATTTGGTCGCGTCCGTTTACGTTGCGATCGGTCCCGAAGGCACAGCGGAAATTGTCGATCGCATCAAAGACATCGGTTTCAAGTACGCCACTCGCAGCGGTCTTTCGATCGCGATTGACGATATCAAAGTGCCGGTTGAAAAGGCGGCGATTCTGGAGCGCATCACGCAAAAAGTCGGCGAGGTCGAGCAGCAATATCGCAAGGGCTTGATTACCGAAGACGAACAATACGTCAAAACCGTTGAACTGTGGACGCTGGCGACGGAAGAAATCACCGAAGCGGTGAAACAGAATATGGATCAAACGTCGCCGATTCCGATCATGGCGAACAGCGGCGCGACGAAAGGCGGCTTCACAACGATTCGCCAACTCGCGGGGATGCGCGGGTTGATGGCAGATCCATCGGGCCGCATTATCGAACTGCCTATTCGCAGCAATTTCCGTGAAGGTTTGACCGCGCTCGAATATTTTATTTCGACGCACGGCGCGCGCAAAGGGCTTGCCGATACGGCGCTCCGCACCGCCGACGCCGGCTATCTCACGCGGCGTCTGGTCGATGTCGCGCAAGAAGTCATGATCACGGAAGATGATTGCGGCACCTTGAACGGAATCAAAGCCGACGCGGGGTCCAAAGATCGCACGGGCGAAAGTTTTGCGGAACGCTCGATCGGACGATGCGCGGCGCAAGTGATCGTCCACCCGAAAACCGACGAGGTGATTATTCCGGCTGGCGAGATGATTACGGATGAATTGTGGGAGCAAGTTGAAGCGGCGAAGATTACCGAAATAAGTTTGCGCAGTGGAATGACCTGTGTTTCGCAGTACGGCATTTGCGCGAAATGCTATGGACGCGATTTGGCGCGCGGCGGTTACGCGCGGATGGGCGAAGCCGTCGGGATCATCGCGGCGCAAAGTATCGGCGAACCGGGCACGCAATTGACGCTGCGCACGTTCCACACCGGCGGCGTTGCCGGCGGCGACGACATCACGAGCGGTCTGCCGCGCATCGAAGAAGTATTCGAAGTGCGCGAACCCAAAGGGCAAGCCCTGCTTTCCGAAATCGAGGGCGTCGTTGAGTTGTTCAATGAGGGCGAGGATCGCAAACTGCGCGTCTATAATGTGCGCATTGAGAGTGAAGAGTACGCCATCCCGCGCGGCTACAAAGTTCAAGTGGAAGACGGCGATGACATCACCAAGTCCCAGATCATCGCGAAAAAGGAAAAAGAGGAAATCGTTGCCACCGAAGCCGGCAAAGCGATTGTCGAAAAAGGGATGATCACAGTTCGCCGCGATATTCGGGAAGAGGTTGTGTATGATCTGGCGGCGAGCGCGCGCTTGCGCGTTGAAGACGGCCAAAAAGTCAAAGCCGGCGATCAATTGACCGAAGGTCCCAAGAATCCCAAAGACATTTTGCAAATCCTCGGCATTGAAGCGACGACAATGTATCTGTTGGAAGAAGTCCAAAAAGTGTACCGCTCGCAGGGCGTGAACATCAACGACAAGCATATCGAGATCATCATCGGGCAAATGCTGCGGCGCGTCCGCATCCGCAGTTCCGGGGATACCGACCTGTTGCCCGGCGATATCATCGACCGCAAGTTGTTCGACCTGCGCAATCAACGCGTGGTGGAAAACAACGGACGCCCCGGCACGGCGCAGCCCATTCTGCTGGGACTGACGCGCGCGGCGCTCGCAACCGATTCGTTCCTCGCGGCGGCATCGTTCCAAGAAACCACGCGCGTGTTGACCGACGCGGCGGTGCGAGGTCGGGTCGATTATCTGCGCGGATTGAAAGAGAACGTGATTCTCGGCAAATTAATTCCGGTCGGAAGCGGTTATCGCAAGCGCGATGACCTCGCGTTGATCGAGCAAGGTCCGCCGCCAACCGTAACGGTCGATGATATCAGCGAAGAACCGATATTGGCGGATTAGTTCATCCTCCACTTTCCCTCTTCAAATTGGAAAGGGGAAGGGTGGAGAAATTTGACACAAGCATCAATCTGACTATAATCGCTTCTAGTGGGTCGTGACGGAAATGTTTTGCGCGACCTGTTCCGTCTGTAACGAGCGATCCGCACTCACTGGATTGCCCGCCGCGATTCCGAATTTAGGGCGGCAAACGATTTCTTGCTGCAACCGCCGTCCGCGAGAGACAACGCGGAGACACGGTTGAACACAGAAGCGATCGGCGATCCTTGATCCGCATTGTGGCGGAAGTGGTTTGACCAGCCCTTCCAACGCAAATCGTCGTGGGCAGTGAGTTGCCTGTGACGATTTGCAATTTGTACGCCATCGGAAGGGCGTTTTGTTCCCCAAAATGGGGAGACGTGAACGGCAGCGGAGGAATTCGTGCCAACGATTAATCAACTGATTCGCAAAGGACGCAAGACAAAATTGAGCAAGACGAAATCGCCGGCGTTGCGTTTCGTCTTGAATACGCTCAAGAATCGACAAATTCGCGGCAAGGGCTCGCCGTTGAAACGCGGCGTGTGCACGATCGTTCGGACGATGACGCCTAAGAAACCGAATTCGGCGCTCCGCAAAATTGCGCGCGTCCGCTTGACGAACGGAATCGAAGTGACCGCGTACATTCCGGGCGAGGGGCATCAGTTGCAAGAGCACTCGGTGGTCTTGATTCGGGGCGGCCGCGTGAAAGATTTGCCGGGCGTGCGCTATCATATTGTGCGCGGCGCGTTGGATACGACCGGCGTCGAGAAACGCCGCAAGGGGCGCTCCAAGTACGGCGCGAAAATGCCGAAAGAAGCGGCAGCGGCAACTTAAGCGGAGGAAGACGCGATGCCTAGACGAGGCGATATTCCCCGGCGAGTCATTTTGCCGGATGCGCAATACAAGAACGTGATTGTTCAGAAATTCATCAACAACATTATGGAACGCGGGAAAAAGACCACTGCCACGCGGTTGGTCTACGACGCGTTCAAGATTGTTGAAGAGAAAACCAAGAAAAATCCGCTCGAAGTTTTTGAGTCGGCAATGCGAAACGCCGGTCCGAGTATGGAAGTGAAACCGCGCCGCGTGGGCGGCTCCACGCTCCAAGTCCCGGTCGAAGTCTCGAGTGACCGGCGGGCGGCGCTGGCGATGCGCTGGGTGATTGGTTATGCGCGTTCGCGCGGCGGCAGATCCTTTGCCGAAAAACTCGCGGCGGAGATTATGGACGCCGCGGCAAATCAGGGATCGTCGATCAAGAAAAAAGAAGAAATGCACAAAATGGCAGAATCCAACCGCGCGTTCGCGCATTATCGTTGGTGATTGTAGATGCTGGACGTTAGAGGTTGGATGTTAGATGCTTGTTCGTTCCAACTTCCAACTTCCAATTTCTAGGTTTAGGACTCGTCCAACAATAACTTGAGCAGTTTTGTTATTTAGCCTCGTGGGGCCGAATGGTGTAGTTATACCGAGGTAAGGTGCGATGCGGTTGTAGGT
>JACQGS010000185.1 GCA_016199405.1 Chloroflexota bacterium
GTGTTGGATTACCTGACCACTGCATGTGCGGTAGCAATCCGCGGCGACAAGGTGCCCTCATTGTTACCCGAATCATCAACCACCTGAACGGATACTTTCAAGGAAGAAGATCCGCGTTCAGTCGAAATCGTCGAAGAGTCGTTGGGTGGCATCCGCGCCGCGACCATACCGTAGTTACTGTGGCTGAAATTGCATCGGGGAGCGATATGAATGATGCCACTCTCCGCGCCAAGCGTTTGGCGCTTTTGAATGTTCTGGATGTGACGCCAATCAATCGTGAAATCGCCGAGCGCGGTGGGGAATTACGACGCCTTCACAATCTGGCGCTGCCCGATGCGTTGATTGCGGCGTGCGCCGAGCACGCAGGCGGACAATTCTTCAGCAAGGATCCGCATTTCAAACGATTGTTGGAGGCGGGAATTTTGTCTGGAGCGGTGTACGACGAATAGTACGGATTGCGCGCCTGACCTCTTTGCGGTAAGATTGAGCCGGAAACTTTTCCGGCTTTTTTGTTTTCCAAAGGCAATCTTTCTTGAGCACTCCGAATTCGCAATCTGCCACTCGTAATCTGCCATTTGCCCAAGTGGTCGTCAACACGCCTCTCGGCGCGATTGCCACGCCGCGCGATCAATCCTCCGCGCCGGCGCTCGCCGAATCGCTGCGCGACCGCGCATTCACGTATTCCATTCCGCCGGCACTGGAAAATAAAATCGCGCTGGGGCAACTTGTATGGGTGCCGTTCGGCGCGCGCAAATTGCAGGGCGTGGTCGTTGGTTTTAGCGACGCTTCGCCGGTTGAGCAAACCAAAAGCATTGCCGACATCGTGGATGCGCGTCCGTTTCTTTCTGCTGCGCAGATCGAACTCGCGCGGTGGATCGCGCACACGTACCTCTGCTCGCTCAACGATGCAATTCAGTTGATGCTTCCTGCCGGTGTGGAACAGCAGACGGAAATTCTCGTATCCCTCACCCCGACCTTCCCCCGAAAAGCGGGGGAGAGAGAGACCCCAAAACAACTTGCGCTAATTCAGTTTCTTGAAAAAGAAGGCGAGACAAAACTCCGCGACCTCCCGCGCGAGTTGCGCGCGCAAGTTGACGCGCTCGCGCGGCGCGGCATCCTGCTCAAACGCGTGACGCTGCCCGCGCCACGCGCGCGACCCAAGCGCGTCAAATCGGTTCGGCTGATCGCGGACGATGCGCGTGTGGACGCCGCGCTCGCGCAGATCGCGCCACGTCAGCCGCAAGCCGACGCGTTGGAATTTCTCGCGCGCGGCGACGCGCTTTTGCCGACCGTGAAAGAAATTTGCGCCGCAGTCGGATGCAAAAAATCCGCGCTTGCCGCGCTCGCGCAACGCGGCTGGATCGAAATCGCGCCGGCGCAAGAATTGATTTCGCTCACGCCAAAGTATTTTGCCGATGTGCCCGCGCTCGCCGAAGCGCAGTCGCGCGCTTTGGTGTTTTTGCGCGAACGCGGCGCGCCCGTGCCGCGCGCGGAATTGAAAGGCAAGGCAAATGCCATCGTCTTGCGCGCGCTCGAATCGAAAGGATACATCGAGCGCGTTCAATCCGCTGAAACCGTCGTGCTGAAACTTGCGCCGGAGGTCGCGCGCGAAAAATCGGGCGAACTGCGCGGCACGGGGCGTTACGCGGCAATCGTGAAATATTTGCGCGGCGAAAATCCGGCGTGGGTGAGCGCGGTGTACGCGGCGACGGATGCGACGCGGCAAGATTTGCAGAAACTGGGAGCCGCCGGCATTATCGCGCTGGAAGAAGAGGAAGTCTGGCGCGATCCGCTCGCCGGGCGCGCGTTTGAAATCGTTGAGCCGCCGCGGTTGACGCCGGAGCAGGAGAGCGCGTGGGGACAAATTGTCGCAAGTCTCAAGCCGCAGGTCACAAGTCGCAAGTCGCCGGTCGCAGGGCAAGCGGCTGAGACGTGGGACATGCGGCCTGTGACTTTTCTCCTTCACGGCGTTACCGGTTCCGGCAAAACGGAAATTTATTTGCGCGCGCTCGCGGAAATTATCGCGCAGGGCAAGCAGGGTGTCGCGCTCGTGCCAGAAATTTCGCTGACGCCGCAAACGATTCGGCGGTTCGGCGCGCGCTTTCCGAATCGCCTCGCGGTTTTTCATTCGCGGCTTTCGCTCGGTGAGCGTTACGATACGTGGCGGCGTTGCCGCGATGGCTTGGTGGATGTGGTGATCGGTTCACGTTCCGCGCTCTTTATGCCGCTGCCGCGTCTTGGGCTGATCGTTCTCGATGAAGAGCACGACGCGGCGTACAAGCAAGACGCGACGCCGCATTATCACGCGCGCGACGCCGCGCTCGAGCTGGCGCGGCTGACCGGCGCGACGGTGATTTTGGGGAGCGCGACGCCGGATTTGGAATCGTATCATCGCGCGACGCGCGGCGAGTTCAAATTGCTAGAATTGCCAAAGCGCATTCTCGCGCATACGGAAACGATCCGAAATCCGAAATCTGAAATCCGATATTTGGAATTGCCGCCGGTGCACATCGTGGATATGCGCGCGGAATTGCGCGCGGGGAATCGCGCCATGTTTTCGCGCGCGCTGCAACGCGAATTGACGCGCGTGCTTGCCGCGCACGAGCAGGCGATTCTTTTTCTCAATCGGCGCGGCTCGGCGACCTTTATCCTCTGCCGCGATTGCGGACACGTTTTCAAATGCAAGCGCTGTGATAATCCGCTCACCTACCACGGCGTCGGCGACGCGCTGCAATGCCATCATTGCGGGCGCCGCGACCGCGTGCCGACGAAATGCCCGAAGTGCGGCAGCGCGCGCATTCGCTACTTTGGCGCGGGCACGGAAAAAGTCGAAGAAGAAGTCCGGAAATTATTTCCGGAGGCGCAACCGCTGCGCTGGGATTACGATGTGACACGCGGCAAAGATTCGCACGAAGCGATTCTCGAAAAGTTTATTTTGCATCAAGCCGATGTGTTGATCGGGACGCAGATGATCGCGAAAGGATTGGACTTGCCGCGTGTCACACTCGTCGGCGTGGTGAGCGCGGACACGGGCTTGCATTTGCCGGATTTTCGCGCGAGCGAGCGGACGTTCCAAGTTCTCGCGCAGGTCGCCGGGCGCGCCGGGCGCAGCGTGTTGGGCGGGCAAGTGATTTTGCAAACGTATAACCCGGAGCATTATGCGATTCAAGCCGCCGCACAGCACGATTATCGCACGTTTTACGCGCGCGAGATTGCGTTTCGGCGCGAGCAGGGCTATCCGCCGTTCAGCCGGCTGATTCGTTTGCTGTACGCGCTCGCGAATAATTCGCGCGCGGAAGCGGAAGCGACGCGTATGTTTCGCGCGCTGACGACGCGGATCGCGCAAAAAGGATTGCCCGCGCTCGATCTGATCGGTCCCGCGCCGGCATTTTTCGCGCGCGTGCGCGGCGAGTATCGTTGGCAGATTTTAGTGCGCGGTGAAAATCCGCATGCGCTGGCGCAAGATATCGCGCTGCCGCTGGGCTGGCGCGTGGATGTGGCGCCGGTGTCGGTGTTGTAGAGAATCAGAGATTGAGAAATGAAGAGAGAGATTGAGAGATGAAGAGATTGGAGATTAGAGATTGGAGATTAGAATGAATCGAGGTAGAATGGGAATATGAGACGGGAGAGGACGCAAAAGAACGCGAAGGTGCCACGAAATAGCGCGAAAGAAACGCGAAAGAACGCGAAAGTGCGTTCAACAAAAGTGAACGCGCGCTTGGTGCGGCAGTGGCTGCGCGGGCAAAAGGTGATGAACAAGATCACGCAAGCCGAGCGCCGCGCGTGGCTGCAACAATTGACAGTGGAAGCGGCGCGCCAAGTTTTCGACGACTTGCATGGTAACGCAGATGATTGGAAAAAATTTGGCGGTAATATGGATGCACTGGAACGGCGGCGTGTTTTGGAAAAGGCGCAGGGACGCTGCGTCTTTCTACGGGTGGCGCGACGACAAGGATTGTTGTGAACAAACGCCTTGCAGCAGCTTGGGAAATTCATCTGTGTCGCGGGACGACCGCAGGATTTGATTGATGTGAGCGGCGTGATCATCCGCCAGCGTGACTCTTTGGATTCGGCGTACATCCGCAATTGGCTGAAAATTTTCTCGGAAGAAAAGCCAGACCCAGAAATACTCGAGCGATTCGAGCGTGCCTTGCGCGCGGAGAAACGCGCGGCAGCGCGTCCAACATGGACAGGTTCGCGACCAAGGACGCGCAAAAAATAACTTTGCTTTTATATTTTTGATTCTCCCCAGGCAAATGCAATGGAGCAATTCGATCTGACCGCGGCGCTGCGACAGCATTTCGGGTTCACCTCCTTTCGCGTCGGACAGTGCGAAGCGATCGAACACGCGCTCGCGCGGCGCGATACGCTCGTCGTGATGCCGACGGGTTCGGGCAAATCGCTCTGCTATCAACTCCCCGCGCTCGTTCTCGATGGAACGACCATCGTCATTTCCCCGCTCATCGCGCTGATGAAAGATCAGGTGGACGTGCTCACCGCGTCGAACAAAGCCGCGACCTTTATCAACAGCACGCTCACAACCCAGGAACAAAACGCGCGGCTACTGCGACTCGCGCGCGGCGAATACAAATTGGTTTACGTCGCGCCGGAACGTTTGCGGAACGCGGATTTTTTGGGCGCGCTCACGCAGACGCGTGTGCAGTTGCTCGCGGTGGACGAGGCGCACTGCATCTCGCAATGGGGTCACGATTTTCGCCCCGACTATCAGCACATCCGCGAGTTCATTCCGAAAATCGGCAAGCCGCCTGTCTTTGCGCTCACCGCGACGGCAACGCCCGAAGTGCAAAGCGATATTTTGGCGCAACTCGGACTCGCGCGCGCAGAACGCATCGTCACTGGCTTCAATCGCCCCAATCTCAGTTTCACCGTGCGCTATGCGCCCGGCGAAGCGGACAAGCTACACGAATTGAAATCGCTCCTCGCGCAAGATCACAGCGGCATCATCTACACCGGCACACGGCGCGAAGCAGAAGAGGTCGCCGAGTTTGTCAATGAAGTCGTGCACCTTCGCGCCGCACACTATCATGCCGGTCTCGATGATGCAGAGCGCACGCGCGTGCAAGACGCGTTTATGGCGAACGAGGTACCGATCATCGTCGCGACGAACGCGTTCGGTATGGGCGTGGACAAGTCGAATATTCGATTTGTGATTCATTATAACTTGCCCTCAACCGTCGAAGCGTATTATCAAGAAGTCGGACGCGCGGGACGGGATGGCAAGCCCGCGCGCGGGGTGCTGCTCTATTCGCCGCAAGACCGCGCCCTGCAAGAATGGTTTATTGAGAACGACGCGCCGACCCCGGAGCAGACCGCGAACATTTACCGCTTGCTCCCGCGCGGCGTCCATCGCGTTTCGCCGTTCGAACTTCAGCGCGAGACCGGACTGAACGACACGAGACTTGAATTGGCGCTGCGTCACCTCGAACTTGCCGGCGCGTTGCGGCGATTGGGCGACGAGCGCGGGACGATGCTCCTCGAAGTGACCGCGCTCGCGCGTTTGGATTTGGCGCAGAGCGCGGCGCAAGTCGAGCGGCATCGCGAGCGCAAGCGGCAGAAGCTCGCACAGATCATCCGATATGCGGAAACGAACGCATGCCGCCGTCGTTTTATCCTGGACTATTTTGGGGATCGCAGCGCGGCAGATGCTCCTGAATGTTGCGATAATCATCTCGCGGCGACCGCGCCGACAGCCGAATCATCCGCGCCCATCGCGCACCCAGCGCTGACCGAAACTCAAAGGATTCCATTGGCGATTTTGGATTGTGTGCGCCTCGTGAGTGGAAAAATTGGGCGCACCGGCGTTTCAAAAATTCTTATTGGTTCCAATGCAAAAGGCATCACGCATTTCAAGCGCATTGCCTACTACGCGCGGCTGGCGCAATTTCAGCGCAAACAAATTGACGGCTTGGTCAGCGAGTTGATTCATCTGGGGTACATTCGGGTGATCGGCGGCGAATATCCCGTCGTCGTCCTGTCGCCTGCCGGAGCAGCCGCGATCAAAGCGCGCGCGGCAATTCCACTGGACGTCCCTAAACCGCCGCGCGATCGCACGATCGAAACCGCGCGCGCCGAAAAGAGCATGGGCACGCTTGGGTACACGCAGCATCTCATCGAGCAAGGATTGACGTCGCGCGAAATTGCCAAGCAACGCGGGTTGAAGGAAAATACCATCTACGAGCACCTCGCGCAATTGATCGAGGAGGGGTCGGTTGATGTGGACGATGTGGTTGATTCGCAAGTCCAAGCGCTAGTGCGCGATGCGCTTGCCCGAGTTACCGAGCCCGGTCTGACTGCCGTGAAAACAATTCTGCCTGAATCGGTTTCGTTTGGCGAAATTCGTTGCGTTATCGCTGCGCGCAAGGCAGGGCAAAAGGGATCGCACGAGACCGCAACCGCCGATGCAGAAGACACGGTTGCCAAATTTCTCTCCGCCACGCGCCCCAAGCCGCTGCGCGGACCCTGGCGCGCGGGCTTTGCGCTCGATTTCAACAGCAAGTTCGCCGGCGCGCGCTGGGAGCGCACGGAACTCGGCGAATTGGTCTATCGCTTCAAGTACGCGGGCGATCCCGCTGTTGCTGAAACACTCGCGGCGCGCCTCGCCGAATTAATCCGCGCGCGTTCCGAACTCCGCGCCGATCTCATCATCCCAATTCCATCAACAAAAAAAGAGCGGCCGTACGATCCCGTGCCGGTGCTCGCCCGCGCGCTCGGTCAAGAGATTCGCGTTCCTGTGATCGAAAGCGTGCTGGTCAAGACGCGCGCAACCGAATTGCAAAAAGCGATGACGAACCTCGTGCAGAAGCAAGCGAATGTGCAGGGTGCGTTTCGTGTTGCCGATGGAAACGCGGTGCGCGGCAAACGTATCCTCCTGCTCGACGATTTCTACGATTCGGGCGCGACGCTTGGTGAGGCAACGAAAACGCTGCTTGCCGCGAACGCGACAGAGGTGTGTGTGCTGGCGGCGACAAAGACGATCCATGCAGACTAGAGATTAGAGATTCGGAGATTGGAGATTGGAATGTGAGCGATAAGGCGTATTGGGTAGCACTGGCGACAACGAGCGGAATCGGACCGAGAACGTTTGCCGCGCTGGTGGAGCGATTTGGATCGCCGCGCGAGGTGTTTCAGGCATCGGAAGATGAGCTACTGGAGATTCCACGCGTGACGGTTGATCTCGTCGCGCAATTGCGCGAGTGCGATATGGATCGAATCGAAAATGAACTGTACGCGTTGAGCGAAGGGGGCATCTCTCTGTTGACGTTGGACGACGATCTGTACCCCGCCAACCTTGCGCGGATTTCTGATGCGCCGCCCGTGCTGTTCGTCCGCGGCAGGATTAAATCGGACGACGCGCGCGCAGTGGCGATCGTCGGCACGCGCGAGGCGAGCGAGCGCGGCAAAGTGATCGCGACACAACTCGCGCGCGGATTTGCGGGACGCGGCTTTTGCGTGGTCAGCGGACTTGCGCGCGGGATTGATACGGCTGCGCACAGCGGCGCGCTCGATGGCGAAGGGCGAACGCTCGCCGTGCTGGGGTCTGGGATCATGGTGATTCATCCGAGGGAAAACATGGCGTTGGCAGAATCCATCGCGAATGGTCACGGCGCGGTGCTATCCGAATTCCATCCCAACACTCCGCCGAAAGGACCGTCATTAATGATTCGCGATCGCGTAATCAGCGGCTTGGCGCGCGGGGTCATTGTCGTACAAGCCGAGAAGGACAGCGGCAGCGTGGATACCGCCAAGCGGGCGCAGAAGCAGGGGCGGCTCGTGTTCGCCGTGCGCGACGGCGGCGCGGGAACGGAAGAGTTGATTCGTGATGGCGCGCCAGTGATTGATGCAGACGCGCTGGATTGGGATGCGATCGTCGCGACGTTGGATGGACGGGATGCGGATGCGGCGCAGGTTGAAGGGCAGATGCGGTTGTTGTAAATGAGAAAATTGACGCGCATTCTCACCGCTCTCATCATCGGTTACATTCTCCTCGCCGCGCTCTATGCAGTTTTTACCCCCAAATGGCAAGCGCCGGACGAGCCCGCGCATTTCAATTACATCCGCGCGATTGCCGAGACGGGCGGGCTGCCCGTTTTGCAAAGCGGCGATTACGATCAGGATTATCTCGAACGAATCAAAGCCGCGAAATTTCCGGCGGCGATGCCGATTGACGCGATTCGCTACGAAGCGTATCAGCCGCCGCTCTACTATCTCGCCGCGACGCCGGTCTATTTGCTCGCGCGCGGCGCGGGGCTTGATGCGACGGTGCTTGCCTTGCGGCTTTTCAGCGTCGCGCTCGGCGTTGGCATTTTGCTCGTCGCGTATCGTTGCGTGCGCGAAATTTTCCCGGACGATGCATTCCTCGCGCTCGCGACGATCGGCGCAATGGCGACCGTGCCGATGCACATCGCAATCACCGCGTCCATCAGCAACGACGCGGCGGCGGAGCTGGTGCTCGCGTTGATTTTGTTATTGGCGCTCCAGCGCGTCAAATCCTCAATTACCAATTACCAATTCACCATTTACGGTGGATTACTATTTGGCGCGGCATTGCTCACGAAATCAACCGCGTATGTGCCGGGCGCGTTGCTTCTCATTGGCGCGGAACTTGGCAGAGTGCTGGGGGGCAAGGAAGCAGGGGAGCAGGGGGGCATACTCCGAAATCCGAAATCCGAAATCTTCTGGCACTATTCCTGCTCTCTCTCGCCATCTTCGCCCCGTGGCTCATTCGTGGTGTTTTGACTTACGGCATCGCCGATCCGCTCGGCATTGGGCGGCACGATGCAATTGTGATCGGTCAGCCGACGACCGCGGAAATGATTGCGCGTTACGGTTTGAATCACATCGCGTTCGATTATTTCGCGGTTACGTTCAAATCGTTTTGGGCGCAGTTCGGTTGGATGGGCGTATTGGTGAATGATCGCATCTACACGCTGCTGTTCGCGCTGACCGGCGCGGCAGTGCTTGGCTTTGCGCTGTCCGCCGCAAAACTTTTCCGCCGCCGCGATCGGCTGATGCCGGCGCAATGGGCGAGCATCGCGCTGCTCGCGCTGATGCTCGGTGCGACCGTCGCGGATTATTTGCTCTACAATTTGAAATTCTTTCAATTGCAAGGGCGCTATCTTTTTCCGGCGATGCTGCCAATCGCGCTCGTGGGCGTTATCGGCTTGCGCGAATTGATCGCGCGAGAATATCGCCGCGTTGTTTTTGTTTTGCTCTACGCCGCGATGCTCGCACTCGATTTGGTAGCGCTGTTCCTTTTCATCGTGCCGCAACTAAATTCGTAATTGGTAATTCGTAATCTTAAATGAAGCACGAATTATGAATTACGAATTTTTGAATTCGAGAGAACCACAATGCCCACAATCGAATCTCTTCCGCGTTACAAACTTGCTTCTCTCCCAACTCCGCTCGATGAGCTGCCGCGCCTCTCGCGCGATCTCGGCATTCGCGTGCTGATGAAACGCGATGACCTCACCGGCTTTGCGCTCGGCGGCAACAAAGCGCGCAAGTTGGAATTTTTGCTTGCCGACGCGCTTCAGCAAGGCGCGCAAATGCTCGTGACCGGCGGCGGACCGCAATCGAATCATGTGCGGATGACGGGGGCAGCCGCGCGCAAAGCCGGGCTGGGCGCGCGCGCCTTGCTATTCGGCAAGCCGCCGGATCAAGTGAATGGCAATTTGCTGCTGGATGAATTACTCGGTGTCGAGTACTCCTACGCCGGCACGGACGATAAACTCGTGACCGATCGAATGCTCGTCGAGCTCAACGAAGAACTGCGCGCCCAGAACCGCAAGCCCTATCTCATCCCGGTCGGCGGCTCGACCGTGCTGGGCTGCATTTCGTACATCATCGCCGTGGGCGAGTTGCTCGAGCAATTGCGCGCGCAAAAAGCCCAAGCCGATTACATTTTCATCACGACCGGCTCATGCGGCACGCATGCCGGCATTCTCGCCGGCGTGAAATATTTCGGCGCGAGTATTCCGGTGATCGGCATCAGCGTCAGCCGAGCCAAGAGCGAATGCGAAACGCGGATTGCGAATCTTGCGCAACAAACTGCCAAATTCTTGAATTACGAATTACCAATTACGCCAGCAGACATCACAGTCTATGAAGAGTACTTGGGCGCGGGCTATGCGCTCATTACGCCGGCAGCGCGCGCGGCAATTTATCGCGTCGCGCGGTTGGAGGGAATTTTCCTCGACCAGGTTTACACTGGCAAAACGATGGCGGGCATGATTGATTTGATCGAGCGCGGCGCCATCGAAAAAGGCGCGACGGTTGTGTTTTGGCACACCGGCGGCATGCCGGGAATCTTCGGGCATCCGCAGGATTTTGCAAACAGCGGGTAAGCAGCCCAGCCGCGCTGGGCGGGACTGCGGGCAGCGCGGCTGCCCTGCTACCCATTCAATACGAAAATGAACTACTATCCTCTCAAACTCCAATCCATTGCCAAAGAAAAAGTCTGGGGCGGGCGCAACCTCGCGCGCGTGCTCGGCAAGCCATTGCCGCCGCAGCAATTGATTGGCGAGACGTGGGAGGCGTGGGAAGGGTGCGTGATTGAAAACGGGGAAGCGCGCGGCAAAACACTCGCGCAGTTGATTGAGCGTGATGCCGACGGAATTCTGGGAACGCGAGCGACGCGCTTTCCTTTGCTCTTCAAATTCATTGATGCACAGGATGATCTCTCCGTGCAAGTTCATTCCGACGATGCCGCTGCGCAAGCGACGGAAAATTATCCGTTCGGCAAAACCGAAGCGTGGTATATTCTCGATGCCGAGCCGAATGCGCGGCTGATTCTCGGTTTCAAGAATCAATGCACTGCCGATGCGGTCCGCGCCGCGCTCGCGCGTCAAACGCTGACCGATTTGCTCGCAGAGGTACGCGTGCAAGCCGGCGATGTGGTTTTTGTTCCCGCCGGCACGGTGCACGCGATCGGCAAAGGCATCGTGCTCGCGGAAATCCAGGAGAATTCCGATATCACGTACCGCTTGTATGATTGGGGGCGCGTGGGCACAGGGCGCGCTTTGCATATCGAGCCATCGCTCCGCGTTGCGCGCTTTCAGCCCATCCTTCAGCCAAAAATTCAGGCGCTCGCAATTGAGCAGCGCGAGTTCACGCGGCGATTTCGCGTGGCGTGCCGCTATTTTGTGCTGGAAGAGATTGATGCACGTGAACGATTCGAGTCGGCAACGCTGGGAAAATTCCATATCCTCGCGGCGATTCGAGGCGGGCTTGAAATCGCGTACGGTGCGCGCTTTGAATCGCGCGTTGAGATCGGGCAGGGCGAAACGTTCGTCTTGCCTGCACGGCTCGGCGTGTTCGCGCTGACGCCCAGCCGTGTGCCGGCAAAGCTCTTGCGGATGTATCCGCCGGAATTGCGTGCGGACATCATCGCGCCATTGACACAAGCGGGCGTCCCTCCATCCGAAATTGCTCGCTTGGGCGGCTCAATTCCTGAAGCGAACGATCTGTATGCTCTGACTTGACCTCTTCGAGACTTTTCGAAGAGGTCGTTTTCTTTGGAATCTGCTCACAACCCAAAATTTTCCCAATTCCTTAAAATTTTTGAAAACTATTGACAAATATTGTCATTTTGGTTAATATATTGACCGAAAAATGAAAGGATTGATGTAATGCATCCAATCTTTGGGAAATGCCCGGTCTGTGGGCAAGAATTGCACGTCACCAAGATGGAATGCCGCGCCTGCGGTACCGAAATCGGCGGAGAGTTTGCGATTGCGCGCCTCGCGCACTTGGGCGCGGACGACGTGCAATTTGTCGAGACGTTTATCAAGAATCGCGGCAATGCCTACAAAGTGGGCGAGGAACTTCAGTTGCCGTATTCAACCGTCCGCGCGCGCCTGACCGAAATTATTCGCGCGATGGGCTACGAACCCGGTGCCGAACCCAAAGAAGAACCACCGAGCATCACGCCCGAAAAACGCAAAACCGTACTCACCGATTTGGCGCGCGGCAAGATTTCTGCGGACGACGCAATCAAGTTTTTGCAAGGCGAGGGAGAATAATTCTTGGTTGCCCGCGCAATAAGTCAAGCGAAACCTAAATTCAGCGGCATTCGCTCGTTCGATGCCTCACGCGACCTCTTTGGTGTCGGACGCTTGCTGGAAGAGGCGTTCCGCGCGGATCGGACGTTTCCGCTCGCCGGTTTGCCGATGATGCGCGACGTCAGCGTTTTCTTGTGGACGCTTGGCTTTGTGCCGGGATTTCCGGAGCGCATCTCCGGCTTTGTGATGGTCGAAGAGGGACAGGTCGTTGGGAACGTAACGCTGACGTTGGACGAAGGGCGGCTGGATCGATACTTTGTCAGCAATGTCGCGGTCAAAACCGAATATCGCCGGCAGGGCATCGCGCGGCGGCTGATGGGAACGACGCTAAAGGCATTGCGTGAACGCGGCAGCCGCTGGGCGATGTTGAATGTGCGTCCGAATAATTCGGGCGCAGTCCAACTGTACCGGGATTTTGGATTCCAAGAAGTCGAAACGAATTCAGAGTACGTGTTGGCCGCGCCGAGCGCGTCGGTTGAATTGAAAAAGGAAAGTTGGGCTGAAATCAGACCATTGCGCATGGCGGATCATTTGGCTGTGGCGGAACTCGTGCGCGCGGCGACGCCGGCGAATGTTCAGCAATTCCGAACCGTCCGCACAAATGCGTTTCAAATTACGTGGGATGATCGGATTTTTGAAGTGATTTCGGATTTTCTGATTGGGCAACGGACGCAGCGGTACGTCGTCGAGCGCGCGGGGAAATTGCTGGCGATGCTCGTTGTGTGGGCAGAGCACGGTCCGTTTCCGCATCGCGTTGCCGCGCTGGTGCAACCGGAAATACGCGGCGCGATCGAAAATGATTTGCTCGCGTTCGCGCGGCGCGAATTGGCGCGTTTTCCGGCGCGCGCGGTGCGCGCGGCGACGAACAGCGCGCACCCGGAATTTATCGCGGCGTTGGAGCAAGCCGGTTTCACGTTCGCGAGTGGGCTAACGTTGATGGCGTTAGCATTGTAAGGAGGCTGCGATGGATAATTCGGATACCTTGGGCATTCTAAAGCAACTCGAACAAGGTGAGATCACGGCGCAACAAGCCGATGAAAAATTGAACGCGCCGCCGGTTGAACGCGAGTATACGCCGCGCGTGGAAAAAACCGACGCGCCGGGTTGGGTGCAGCGATTTTGGTTGTACCCGCTTGCCGCGGGCTTGCTGACGGTTGGCATCGGCGCGTGGATCATCGCCGGCACCGTGAGCACGAACGTGTGGTGGCTATTGCTCGGCGTGCCGGTGGTTTTGATGGGCGCGTTTATTTTGGCGTTTGCCGCTTGGATTCGCTATGGGCATTGGGTGCATATCAACATCCAAACGACCGGACGGCGTCGAAACCAGACAATCCGCGTCAGCGTTCCATTCCCAATTGGGTTGCTGCGTTTCGCGCTGCAAATCGCGCGGCGATTCAAACCGCGTATCCGCGCCAAGGTCAATCTCCAGAGTTCGCGCGTGAAATTCGACGCGGTGTGGGATAACGCGGAAGAATTTTTGAACGCGATCGAGCGCGAACTCGCGGAACAACGCGGCATCTCGGTGGATGTGAATGATCGCGGCGAAAAAGTTCAAGTGCACATTGTTTGAGGAAGGAGTGATCGAATGACAACACCCGCAGAACGCATGCAGATTTTGAAGATGATCGAGTCGAAGCAAATTAACGCGGAGGAGGGCGCGAAGCTGCTCTCCGCGCTCGGCGAAGTGGATACCGCCGGCAAATCCGCCGGACCGTTGCCTTCTCCCGGCACCAGCGGCAAATGGTTTCGCGTGCGCGTCACCGATCTCAGATCCGGACGACGCAAAGTGAATGTCAATATACCGCTGAGTTTGGTCGACGTCGGTTTGAAGATGGGCGCGAAGTTTGCGCCCGCCGGTCTAGAGGGCTTGGATGTAAATCAGATCATCACCGCGATCAAAACCGGCGGCGATGGGAAAATCGTCGATGTGCAAGACGAAGAAGATGGCGAGCACGTTGAGGTGTTCATCGAATAATTCAACCAATAAACGAATCGTTCGTTTATTTCTTGACTCGGAGGAGACAATGGCAAAACAGACATTCCAAGTTTCGGATAACGTTCGGATTGTGATTCGCAATTGCAAAGAGCGTGTCGGTGCCTACGGCGGCGATGCCGGCATCGTCACGGTCGAAGGCGATGAAGCGAATGCCGCGCGCCAAGAGGGCGACGCCATTTTGATCGAGCGCGCGACCGATGTGATGGTGATCGCGCCGCGCACGGCGGTGGTGACGATTGAAGAGTGTGACGCCGATGTACGGCTGGTCGAACTCGCCGGATTGGTGGGGATGAACAAGATTGATGGCGATGTCGCGCTGCGCGATATTGCCGGCGATGTGATGCTGCGCGATCTGGAGGGCGATCTGACCGCGACGCGCGTGAAAAACCTAAAAGGCGAAGGCGTGTGGAACGGCGACGTGGCATTGCGCAGTGTCGAAAATCTGGATGTCGCTGAGATTGAAGAGGATGTGAGCATCGCGGACGCCGGCGTTGTGAAGATTCAGGCGGTGCGCGGCGATGTCAGCGCGCGCGATCTGCGCGGCGATTTGCAAATCGGTGAGGCGCGCAAGGACGTGAGTCTGCGCGAGGTTGCCGGCGCGGTTCACATCGCGCACGCGCGCGGCGATTTGATCGCGAACGCGTTGTGCGGCGCGTTGAACGCGCCGGAAATCGAGGGGGATGCGGTGATTTCGGTGGCGGGCGTTGGCGAGATTAATTTGCGCGCGGACGGCGACGTGGTTTTGAATTTGCCGGCGGACACGAACGCGGATTTGGAATTGCTCGCGCCGCACGGCGATTTGGTCGTCCCGGCGTCGGTGAGTCGCGCGCGTGGTGAAAGTGAAGCGCGCGGCACGCTGGGGAATGGGGGCACACGCGTGCGCGCGGAATCGACGCGCGGGGATTTGGTCTTGCGCGTCGGCGAATTGCGGCATGGGCACCGGCATGAACGCCACGCGATGCGTTTCGGTCCGGAATTTGCGGCGATGGGCGCGGAGATTGCCGCGGACGCGCGCAAGATCGGAATGGAAGTGCGTCGCCAAGTGCGCGAATCGCTTGTGGATTCAATGGGCGATTGGCGCGCGGCGAAAAAAGTAAAGCACCGCGTTCGTTTTGGGCATGTGCATGAAGAGGATGATGCAGAGGAAATGCCGCGCGCGGAAAAACCGCGCGGTCCGGCGGCGGGCTCGCCGGACCGCCAAACGATTCTGGACGCGGTGGCGCGCGGTGAAATGAATGTGGACGACGCGATCAAGAAAATTCGCGGCGAAGAATAAATGTCAATTGTCATTGCGAGGAGGCGTCTTGAGCGAGCGAAGCGAGTCGAAGGATCGCCGACGAAGCAATCCCCGAGTTCCAATAGCCCAAGGAACTTGTTGCGAATTGAAACTTAGATTGCTTCGGCACGTAAGGCGTGCCTCGCAATGACAGAGAGGATGATGATGCGTACATTGATTTTACGTTTGTTCGTCAATGCGGTTGCGTTGTTTGTCGCGGCGCGGGTGGTGGACGGGATTCGATTCACGGAAGGAGATTGGACGACGATCGTTTTGGTCGCGCTGATCTTTGGCGTGGTCAATGCCGTCGTGGCGCCACTGCTGAAATTTCTGACTTGCCCGGTCATGCTGTTGACGTTGGGCTTGTTCACGTTCATTATCAACGCGCTGATGTTGATGCTGACCTCGTGGATCGCGACGCAATTGAAATTAGGTTTTGTCGTGCGCGATTTTGGCGCGGCGTTTGTCGGCGCGTTGATTATCAGCATCATCAGTTTTCTCTTATCATGGCTGATCAAAGACAGCCGCGATTGAGAAACACAATCCCCGCTTCGGCGGGGATTGTGTCTTCAACACGCGATTTCTTTTGAATCTCCCGTGAGCCAACAGTTCACCAATGTTCGGATGAAAAGTGACGCGCACGGTTTCCACGTCACTCGTCACTTGTCACCCGTCACATTTTCGGAGGAGCGAAGGGAATGAGTTCCATCGCGGCGGAAAAATCCGGCCGATCTAATTTTCTTTCCGTCTTACGTCGTCGCAATTTCGCGTTGCTCTGGAGTGGGCAAGCGATCTCGTTGCTCGGCGACGCGCTCTTTGCGATTGCTGAGATTTGGCTCGTCTTGCAATTGACCGGCTCCGCCGTCGCGATGGGCACGACGGTCATTCTCACGCAACTGCCGCGCCTCGCGCTGATGATGATCGGCGGCGTCTCGGTCGATCGATACGACCGGCGGATGATGATGCTGATTTCGGATTTGATTCGCGGCGGCGTCGTGTTCATGTTCGGCTATCTCGTCGCGACGAATCAGATTCAATTGTGGCATGTGTACGTGCTCGCGATTATTTTCGGCGTCGTCAGCGCCTTCTTTCAGCCGGCGCAATCGGCGGTTATTCCCAACCTCGTGCCGCGCGATTCACTCACCGCGGCGACCGCGCTGAGCCAGCTCACGATGCAGGTGGCGCAAGTTTTCGGTCCGTTGCTCGGCGGCATTTTGATCGCGCTGCCGGCGGTTGGCATTGCCGGCGTGTGTTATCTCAATGCGGCGTCCTTCTTGATCGGCGCGCTTGGCATCGCGTTCATCCAAATGCCGGCGGCGACCAACGGCGCGCGCAAAACGAACAACTCGATGCTGACCGATTTGCGCGACGGCTTGCGTTATCTCTTTGGATTCCGCGCGCTGGTGATTATTCTTTTGCTGGCGATGGTTTTGAATTTCTCGCTCGCGCCGCTCCAAGTCCTCATGCCGATTCATGCCCAGAATGCGCTGGGACAAGGCTCGGAAGGATTTGGTTTGTTGCTGACAATGCTCGGGGTAGGAATGGTCGCCGGTAGCATTTTTGTCGGGGTGTGGTCGCCGAATCGTCGGCGCGGGTTGTGGAGTTTCGCGTTGTGCGCTGTCGGCGGCGCGTTCTTCATCGTCATCGGGCTGGTGCCAATTTTTGCCTTGACGCTGGCAATGTTGTTCGTCTTTGGATTTCTCAACGCGATCATCAACGCGATGCTGGGCGCGACGATGCAGGGCATCATCGCGGATGAATTTCGTGGGCGCGTCGCCGGCGTGAATATGACGATTGCGACCGGCTTGAATCCGATCGCGCTCGCGCTCGGCGGCGTAATGGGTGACGCGTTCGGCGCAGGAATAATTATCGCCGCAGGTGGAGTGTTGTGCGCGCTGACCGCACTCGGCGGACTCGGCGTGCGTGAGATACGCGAGTTGCAATAAAAAAATGTAGAGGCGACCGCCCCGGTCGCCTCTACAACTTGGCGCACCGTTCAACTCCATCGAGCAACGCCGCCTCTTCTTTCTCCGACACCGTGCGCGGATCAAACACAATTCGATCCCCCTCGATGCGCGCGACAATCGGCGGATAATTTTCACGCAACCGCGCCGCGAATTTATCCGGCGATGCCACGCGCAGCGCAAGCGCGCGCGTCGGCAGCGTTTCGCCCGGCAATGCGCCGCCGCCGACGGTTGATTGCGTATCGATCACCGCGCAATCGAAATTCCGCGCGCGCAAGCGCTCTGCCCACTGCTCCGCGCGTTTACCGATATCGTCGCGGCTCGCCGCGATCATCATCCACACTGGAATTTTCTGCGCCGCCTCGTTCTTCAAATAGTGCAGGAGCGTCGCGTGCAAACCGGCGAGCGTGACTTTATCCACGCGCAGCGCGCGTGTGAGCGGAAATCTCTTCAATCTCTCGATCTCTTCTTTCTTGCCCAAAATAATCCCCGCTTGCGGACCGCCGAGCAATTTATCGCCGCTAAATGAAACGAGCGCGACGCCGGCTTGCCAACTTTCTTGCGGCGTCGGTTCGCGCGCGAGTCCGTACGCCGCGGTATCGAGCAGCGCGCCCGAGCCCAAATCATCTGCGACGATCACGCCGCGTTCGCGCGCGAGCGCGACTAAATCTTGTAGCGACGCGTCCTCCGTGAAGCCGACGATGCGAAAGTTCGAGCGGTGCACGCGCAGGAGGAGCGCGGTTTTTTCCGTGATCGCGTTCGCGAAATCTTGTGTGCGCGTGCGGTTCGTCGTGCCGACCTCGACCAGCTTCGCGCCGGATTGTTTCATCACGTCCGGCACGCGAAACCCCCCGCCAATTTCGACGAGTTGCCCGCGCGAAATAATCACCTCGCGTTTTTTCGCGAACGCGGACAGAATGAGCAGCACTGCCGCCGCGTTATTGTTGACGACGAGCGCGGCTTCTGCGCCAGTGAGCCGTTTCAAGATTTCTTCCGCGTGCGAATGCCGCGAGCCGCGTTCGCCTTTTTCCAAATCGTATTCGAGATTGGAATAGCCCTGCGCGGCGAGGCGCATCGCGTTGAGCGTATCTTCGGACAGCGGGGCGCGCCCGAGATTGGTGTGCAGGATGACGCCGGTCGCGTTGATGACGGGGACGAGCGA
>JACQGS010000160.1 GCA_016199405.1 Chloroflexota bacterium
ATTAGGTTGTCCAAGTTGTCCCAAGGCAGATGCCGCGTAATAGCGCAAAGAGGAATCGGCTTTCGGATCGGTGACCATGGCGATCAGAGTCTGAACCAGTTCGGGCGTTACGACTTGCGGATAGGCATCGCTCATTTGCCTCAAGGCAAACTCAGCATTATTGCGCAGGGTGGAATCGGCTTTCGGGTCGGTGACGATGGTGAACAGCGGTTGAATCACTTTGAGCGTCACGGCATGTGGATTGGCTCGACCAAGTGGTCCCAAGGCAGACGCGGCACTGCCGCGCAAATAGGAAGCGGCTTTCGGATCGGCGACGATGGTGACCAGAGTCTGAATCAGTTCGGACGTTACAAATTGCGGATTCGCTTGACCCAGTTGTCCCAAGGCAGATGCCACGCTGACACGCAGGTTGGAATCGGTTTTTGGATCGGCGACGACGGTGGTCAGGGATTGAATTACTTCGGACGTCACGGCTTGTAGATTGGCTTGGCTCACTTGTCCCAGGGCAGACACCGTGCTGTAGCGCAAAGAGAAACTGGCTTTGGAATCGATGATGATGGCAGCTAGGCGTTGAATCACTGCAGTTGTCACGATTTGAGGATCGGTTTGTACAAGTGAAACCAAAGACGATAGCGCCGCGCTCCGCGCGGAATCGTCGGCTTGGGGGTCGGTGATGTGGCGTATCAAGATTGCCAACGCCCCGCTTGGTGAATTGAGCCGACGGGTAGCAGACATTCGCGCAACGGACGGGAGCCGCGTCACGATCTCCTCTACCCACTTTGCGTAACCCCCTTCGGCTTGCTGAAACCAAAAGCCCGTTACCTGTTCCCGCAAGATTTCATCCCGAACCTTGGGGTCTGAACTCAAATCAGATTCCACAAAATCGGTTTGGACGACGACATCCCCAAAGCCAGGCAAGAATCCCCACTGCGGATGTCCGGCGCGGACGACGATGAATGGCGAGCCACCTGCATACGCGGCTGGCTCGGTGCTGAGGTAGTAGGAACTTGCCAGAAAGAGATAGTGCCAAAATCGGAAGGATCACAACCGCAAGCACGCCGCCAACTGCGGCATAGAACGCCCGCGCGCTTTTTCGCATCAAGGTGCGTGCCTTGTCGCCCTCCTTCACTTGGGCGGACGTATACCTCTGAATCTCGCGCAGGCGTCCGAACGGAATCCGCGTTTTGGCGTCTTCTTTGTATTCTGCGAGGTAGCGCTTGAGCAAGCGATTCGCGCGCTCGACGTTTGTCTCCATCCCTTCGGTTGCCGTGCGGACGTACGGCGCTAGGTAATCGTGAACGAGGTTGTATTTGTCGTCGTCAGTATGAATGAGGATGCGCGCCGCGACGAATTGATTCAAGATGTTGGGAATTTCTTCGGGTCGGCTCGTATGCTCCGCGCCGCCAACCCCGCGCGCCACGTCGTCAAGACTCAAATCGGTTTGCGATTTCGTCTCGACGACATCAGCGGTCATCAAGCGCAAAATCAGGCGCGCGGTCTGCTCGTTTGCGGATTGCTTGATCTCGTCGCCGATGTAGGAACTCAAGACCCCGCGTGCGCGTCCGGCAAGTTCGTACTTGCTCGCGTTGAAAATATTCTTTCGTTTGAGCCGCGTGCCGACGATCTGCAATTCAGCCGGACGAACGACTCCCTCGCTCTCCAAATCGCTCACGACCGCGTCAATCAGTTCTGGCTCAAAGGGAATCGCGTCCGCCTTCGCCGCCGCGACGAAAATCTGCTTTGCCTGCTCGGCATCAAAGTTCTGTAATTGGTATGTAGTGCGTGGGGAAGTTGGTTCAGGCACGTTGGGCGCGAGCGTTTGCAGTTGCGCAAAGAAATCGGCGCGGATGCCGATGAGAAACACGACCGGCAGTCCCGCGTCCGCGACGCACTCGCCCAGCCATTTGGCGAAAGTGGCGCGCGAGCGCGGCGTGCGGTTGGTCAGAAAGAATTCCTCGAACTGGTCGAAGAGGACGACGACGCCTTTGCCTTTGGGCGCGGCGGCGCGCATAATTTTTCGCAGGTCTTCGTCGCCGCGTCGCGCGAATTGATCGGAATGTTTGGCGAGCGCGGCGCGAATCGCGTCGCGCGGATCACTCGTCGGCTTGGGGACGTAGAGCGGCAGAAAGCCGTTCTTGCGTAACGTCGGCACCAACCCCGCGCGCACGAGCGACGTTTTGCCGCATCCCGATTCGCCCCACAGCACGCCAAAGCGAAACGTACTGCTCGCGACGAGCGTGTACAGTTCCTGCACGTCCCGCGCGCGTCCGGGAAGCGCGTCACCTTCTTCAAACGGTAGCAGCCCACGCAGAGCCGCACTCGGCGCAAGCGGCTCCAGCGCCTCCGCGATTTTGAACCGCGCGGCGCGGCGGCGCTGGTAATAGAAGACCGCGCCGCTTCCAACCGCCAGCAGAATCGCAACCGCGAACGCGGCGCGTTTCGCCTCGTCGCTTGGGAAAAAGACGCCAATGATCGTCGCGAGCGCGGTGGCAATCGCGCCCACGCGCGTCAGCCAATCCAGCAGATTCTTGGAAAGAATTTCGCCACCGTCTTCTTTACGCATCATCGCGCACCTACTTTCTCCCCTCGCGTCTTTCCTCTGTTATCTGTTGTCTTTCTCCAAGTATATCACGCCGCCCTATCCACCGCAATCTCATTCACCATCCGCTATCTGCCATCCGCCATTTGCTTATAATAATACACCGTCGCGCCGTATTTCACCGGAAAATTATTTCCCCACGTCCCGTGCCCGAAAAACATTTGCACGCCATTTTGAAATCGAAACGCGGCCGCATCATTGAAATAGCGGAAGACCGTCGCGTAGCCGTCCTTGCCGTCTTTGTAACGCAGAATGCCGCCGAACGGACGGTTCGATCCGCCGGGCGGCGACGTATAGCCGCGATTAAAATAAAATCCGCCGTCCGCCCAATCCTCGTGCCCGCCGTACAGCCGCGCGTTGCCGGCGCCGTCGCGCAACGCGAGATTGCCTTCGAGATAACCCATCGTCCACGCGCGTCGCACCGGGTCTTCTTCATTTGCCCTCACGAAAATTTTTGGAATCTTATCATACTCTTGCTCATCCGTCACCAACACCACGCCGACCAATTTGCCGTCGCCTGGCAATTCCACGCGATAATCCGGTCCGTACACCTCCAACTTTTCTTTTGCGCGATACAACACGCGCAATTGCGCGCTCGACGTTTCGCGCGATGCCGCGACGCGCGCGGCAATCTCGACCGGCTTTTCGCTCGCCGCGATTTCAACCGCGATCCCATTTTGAAACGGCATCGGATAATTGGAATAAAAAATATACTCGTCTTGCGTCTCGACAACGCCGAGCGGCACGGAGCGATGAAGCGAGAGCGCATCATGCTCGCTGAAGAACGCGACGAACGGCAAATCTATTCCGACCTCCGCGCCGTACGAAATTTTCAGCCGCAGTGGCTTCACATCGAACTTTTTCGCGATCCGAAACGCGAGCGCGTCGATCGTCCCCGCGCCGCTCGCGCGCAAAATTGCCGGCGCGCCCGGCTCCGCGCGCAAAGCGTACGCGCGCGAGTTCTCGAGCGATGCGCTGTACGTTTCAGGCTGCAGAACATTGCGCGCGAGCCGCGTCGCTTCGGCAATCGGCAAATCGTTTTTGCCGGAGAAGGATTGCACGCGCGTCGTTGCCGGCAAACGAATGCCGGTCGCCATAAACCATTTCGGTTTGTAGACGCCGCTGTGCAAAAGCACGCGCAAACGTCGCTGATACAAAACCGGCACGAGCGAGCCGTTCGAGCCGAATTGTTTGTGCCGCCACGTCAGCGCGTCAATTAACTCCGGCGTCAAACCCAATGCTTTGCCGGAAAACCAATCCTTGATCGGCGCGTCAAAGACGACGCGATCATCCACTTCGATCCGGAAATTTCCGAGCCTGCCGAGTTCGCCCCACTCGATCAATTCATCTTGCTCGGACGCGCTTTTTGCTTGTGAAGAAATTTGCGGCATCCAGATCGCGTTTTGCGTGAACCATATTTTGTCCATCACGCCCGGTCCCGCGCGGTCCAGCAAAACGTACGCGTTCGCCGTTTGCCCATCGGCGCGCGTGATGCGATCGGTCGTGTACGGATTCCACACGCCGTCGTCGCGCTGCCACATATAAAACGGCGAGTCCCAATTTTCGGGCTCGCTGAAAAAATCCCAGTACGTCACGCCGCCGCGCGCGTCCTGCAACTGCGCGACATTGACTGTGGAATTTTCCCACGCCTTGCCCTCAATGATGCGCGGATAAGTCCGATTCGTCAGATAATCGCGCAGAAAATCGAACGCGGTCAGCGTTGCATTTTTTTCCGCCGGGGTTTGCGCTGCTGCCGCGAGTTCGAGCGTAACCTCGCGCGCGCCGGCGATTTCTACGCGCGGCGTTGCGGCGCTCGGCGCGGGCGCGGCGATTTCCGGCGCAGGCGCGGGCGTCGCGGCGATGAACGTATTCGGCTCGACGCGCGCTTCTTGCTCCGCCGGCGGCGCGTTCGAAACGAAATAGAGCGCGCCAACTCCCAGCGCGCTCAAAAGAAAAAGCGGAAAAGAAATCCGCGTGCGCTTCAATTCAAAATCCGTCGGCAATAAGGGCGGGGCATTCGCGCAATCCAGTTTCTATTAAACGAATACACCTTCAATCCTTCTTTGTACCAACTCTGGATGATTGAGGGTTTCTAATATTTTCTTGGCAGGCGTAACTATCGCAATTCCCATGTTAATTGGTTTATTACTTTCGTCCGAGCCATCTACATCTGGCTCATTAGCCGACGGCTTCGCTGTATCAGGTGGCAAGTCCCAATGACCAGTTACCAATCCAAGCAGGTGTGAGACATAAATCAATTTTGGCGGCGACGATGAATTTTGTAACATCATCCTCACTGAAAAAACTGGCGCGCCGCTAATTCCGCTAATAGATCGTGCTTCGATAAGATAGCCCTCCATCTCAGCGGGCGTTCCAATTGAGTTTTTCGGAATCCACGTTACCGAGATACGCTCATTAGGAGGAGGGATCATGGCGATAGTCCCCGTCCGAACGATTGGCAACATTTTTGTGTTGCCTTCCATCTTCGCGAATAGCCCAACAATAAAAACTTCATCTCCTATGCCTATGCCATCCTCGCCCATTTGGTTATCGGAAAGGAAATCGTGGAAGGAGACATTCCGAAAATCAAAGATACTATCATCTGGAAGAACTGGAAGCGCGGCAACGTCGGCAGATGGGTCGGTTGGATGATAGTACCATCGTTTAGACGCGCCAATGTCGACATTAACCGATTTGCCATCGTGCGTGTTTAGTCTTACCCACGATGTCAGATTTCCATCTATCAACTCGGCTACGTGTGCGGCTGTTACCAGATAATAGAATCATATGCCGGGATGCCTTTCAGATTCAAGGTTGACGATGAAGGCAGTCCCTTGTGTGGATGAGATTTGCTTTTGGTTTGAATCCTGCTTATACAAACCAACATATGCAACTGTCTTGCGAAAATTCTCTGGGACACGCATTTTGCAATCCTCTGGCGGCGTAAGATAATATCTCGGATTATTCCCAAGACGCATGTCCACAAAGATACTATCGTCCCGCGACGGCGTCAAACGATTACTTGTCGTCATGGGATATTCGCCTTCTTTTAAATTTATATTGCCCACTACCACGCACGCCGAAAATTCGCGGCGCGATCAGGCGAATGCTTCGCCCTTACCGCGCATAATCGTAAAACCCTTTGCCGCTTTTGCGCCCGTTGTAACCCGCGGCGACCATTCGACGCAAGAGCGGCGGCGCGGCAAAACGATCATCCTTCACCTCGCGAAACATTTCGTCCGCGATAAATAGCGTCGTGTCGAGTCCGACAAAATCGAGCAACGTCAGTGGACCCATCGGATGATTCAAGCCGAGCTTGATGCCGGTATCAATATCTTCTTTCGACGCGAAACCATTTTCGTACATCCGCACCGCGTCAAGCAAGTACGGCACGAGCAGCGCGTTCACGATAAACCCCGGCGCATCCTTCGACACGATCACTTGCTTGCCCAACCCTTCGCCGAACTTGCGTGCGGCTTGGTACGTTTCTTCGCTCGTGAGAAATGTCCGCACCATTTCCAAGAGCGGCATCACCGGCACCGGATTGAAAAAATGCAAGCCGATCACTTTAGCCGGCTTGCGCGTCATCGCCGCCATCTCCGTCACCGCGAGCGACGAGGTGTTCGACGCGAGAATCACTTCCGAGCGCGTCACCGCGTCGAGTTCTTTGAAAATTTGTTTTTTCAATTCCAAATTTTCAATCGCGGCTTCGATCACCAGATCGCACGCGACAAAATCGCTCATCGCCGTCGTGCCGCGGATGCGCGCCCACGCCGCGTCGCGCTCCGCCGCGCTCAGTTTCTTTCGCTCGACTGCGCGCGCGAGCGAACCTTGCACGCGTTCCAAACCTTTTTTTAGAAAATCGTCATTCACTTCGCGCGCGACGACGGCATAGCCATTGCGCGCGCACACTTCGACGATGCCGCTGCCCATCAGCCCACAGCCGACCACGCCGACGGTTTTGATGTCCATAGTGTCCTCTGGTTTTTACGGAACACGCACTACGCAATACGAAATACGTATTACGTAGTGCGTATTCCGTTTTCTATAACTCGAACGTGCCGCCCGGCTTCAACACGACCACTTTCGTCTTCGGCAACGCTTTCTTCACGCGCGAAGCAAACGCGCCGGCGTCCTGTTTGATCAAAGCGAACGTGTTGTAGTGCATCGGGATCAAGACTTGCGCGCGCAAGAGTTTCGCCGCGCGCACCGCGTCGTCGGGACCCATCGTAAAGTTGTCGCCGATCGGCACGAGCGCGAGGTCGAGTTTTTCATCGCCGATCAGTTTCATATCGTAGAACAAGCCGGTGTCCGCGGCATCGTAAATTTTCGTTTTGCCGATCGTCAGCAAAAAGCCGCACGGGTTGCCGCCGTACGATCCATCCGGCAGCGCCGAGCCGTGATGCGCGATCGTCAGCTTGACGCGTCCAAATGCAAAATCGTGGCCCCCGCCGATGTGCAGCGGATGCACTTCGCAGCCCTGCTTGTCGCAATACGCCGCGATTTCGAAATTGCTGATGACGGTCGCGCCGGTGCGCTTGGCAATCGCGACCGTATCGCCGAGATGATCGTTATGCCCATGCGAGACGAGAATGAAATTGGCTTTCACATCGTCGGCTTTGACCGGCGCGGCGGGATTGCCGGTGAGGAACGGATCGATGAGGAGCGTGCCGTTGGGGGTTTCGATACTCCAACTCGCGTGACTAAACCACGTCAGTTTGACAGCCATTGTCAGCCTCCTTTGAAAATGTGGAACAAGTTTACAAACTTGTCCTACGCCCGCCGATTATAACACAAGAAAAGTTTCCGGCTCAAATGGATTTTTTGTCCACGCAGAACACGAAGGGACGCGAAAATTTTCTTCGTGCAACTTGGTGTCCTTCGTGGGAGATTTCATTTTATTGCGCCCAACGCGCCGCGTGCTATAATGCCGCCATTATGATCGCCGCTTTCTTTGACGTAGACGGCACGCTGTACCAAAACAACATGTGGCGCGGGCTGATGAAGTACGCGGCGCAGCATGGGCGCAAGCATCGCGCGCGGTTTTATTTTGTTATGCTTTTGCCGCTCTACTACTTGCGCAAACTGCATCTCATCAGCGAAGATACTTTTCGCAAACCCTGGATGGCAAACCTCGGCTGGATGCTCGCAGGGTGGACTAAAGAGCAAGGTGACGCAGCATTTCGCTGGGTGGTCGAAGAATACATTCAGCCGCATCCGCGCGCGGACGTGATCGAACGTTTGCGCGCGCATCAAGCGCAACAGCACGCGGTCATCCTCGTTTCCGGCATGCTCGCGGCGACTTTGCAATTGCTCGGCGACGCGCTCGGCGCGACCGGCGTGGTCGGCACGCAAATCGAAATGCGCGACGGCATTTTCACCGGCAAAACGATTCCGCCGGTCGTGAACGGCGCGGACAAAGCGCGGCTGACCCAAAAATTTTTGCGCGAGCAAGGGCTGGAGATTGATTTCGCGGCAAGCTATTCGTATGGCGATTCGATTGCCGATTTGTCGATGATGCAGCTCGTCGGGCATCCGGTCGCGGTCTATCCCGACGCGCCGCTGGAAAAGTTGGCGCGCGCCCAGGGCTGGGAAATTATCGGAGATGGCGCGGGCGTAAAAGAACGATAGGAAATATTGACCGCAGAGACACAGAGGGCGCAGAGTTTTTTTCTCTGCGTCTCTGCGCCCTCTGCGGTTGACTTGGAGAGAGCATGCAAGGCACTATCGCCAGTTTGCAAATCTGCACGGCGCATCGCGCGCCGATGGAATTCAAAACGCAAGCGCGTGCGCTGGCAAATCGCGGGTTGGAAGGGGATCGGCACGCGCAGCCGAACGGATCGCGCCAAGTGTTGTTGATGGATGAAGAGACGCTGAACAAACTGGGCTTGCCGCCCGGCAACGTCAAAGAAAACATCACGACGCGCGGCATCGCGATTCAAACGCTGGCGAAAGGCACGCGCGTGAAAATTGGCGACGCGGTTTTTGAAATCACCAAGCCGTGCACGCCGTGCGAGCGGATGGATGAAATTCGCAACGGCTTGCGCACCGAGATCGAGGGGCAGCGCGGCATTCTCGCGAAGGTGATTGAAGGTGGGACGTTGCGCGTGGGCGACGCGATTGAGGTGATGTAGCGCGCGATGCGGTTAGAAATAAAATGCGACGGGCTTGTAAGGGCGACCCTTGTGGTCGCCCGTTTTTTTATCCCCGCGCGCCGCATTGGCGAAGCAAGGCATCCGCCCAAATAGCATCGTCCGCTTCCAGCGGCGGATCCGGTTCCTGACGATAGTCAACGGCGAGGTCATAACCGGCGCGATCGTAGAGGTCGTGCACCACAGCGTTCAAATCCACCGTCGGTTCGGTTTCGCCTTTGCGGAGCGGCACAGGGAAAGCCGGGATGGGCTGGCGCAGACTAAAAAGATACACGTCCGCGCGCGGACGCTGATACGCGCGGCTGACCACAATGCGATACTGCCCGCGCTGACCGTCCTCGCGCACGCGCATCGCCATCGGCGCGCCGGCGCGCAGCAGATCAATTTCGACCAGATGCGTTCGAGTGCTCAAGACCTTGCCGCGTTTTTCTTCATAGGCGCGCCGCCCTTCGCGGCTTTGTTTGTTGGTCGGCGAGATAATTTCGATAACGGTGATGACCTCCCCGGTGGCGACCTCGCGCACTTCGAGATAACGTTCGAGGATTTCTTCTGGCACGGGCAACTCGGCAATGCGCGGACCCGCAGCGGTTGCCGTTGCCTCGCTTCCAAACGGCGTGCGCGTTTCAGCGAGGATCAAAACATCCGGCTTGCCAATGAGATCATCCGGCGCGAGCACCGCAAGGTATGTGCGGCGTTCGACGGCGACGCGATAGCGTGGGCGGACGAGGGGGGACAAGAATTGCTGCAATTCGATGATCAAGGCAGGATGAATTTCTTCCCACAGTCCGCGCCGTTCCAGATAGGGATCCATTCCGGGAAA
>JACQGS010000171.1 GCA_016199405.1 Chloroflexota bacterium
GTGCCTGCCTAGTGTCATTGCGAGGAGCGTAGTTTGCGACGAAGCAATCTCCGACTCGAAGCCGCGATTGCTTCGCAAAGACCGCTCGCAATGACACCTGAACGCTTACATCAATTCTTCCCGGATCATATAATAGATTCCGATTTCCGGCAAGTTTTGGCGGCAATCGTTTGCTTGTGTATAATCGCGGGGTGAATCGCGATTCGGCGACGATTGGGGCAAGCCGGCTTGGGCGCGCGGCGTTGGGTTTGATGATTCTGTATGTCGTCAGCCGCGCGCTTGGCTTGCTGCGTGATGTCGTGATCAGCCAGCAATTCGGCACGTCGCGCGAGCTGGATGCTTATTTCGCCGCGTTTACGATTCCGGATTTTCTGTTCAACCTCATCGCCGGCGGCGCGCTGGGATCCGCGTTCTTGCCGCTCTTCGCCGGCATTCTGGCAGAGCGCGATCAGGCGCGCGCTTGGCAACTCGCGCGCGGCGTGATCAACCTGACGTTCGTCGTCATCGCGGTAAGCGCGAGCATTCTCGCGATATTTGCGCCGGAAGTAGCGCGGTTGACGGTTGCGCGCGGCTTTGCGCCGGCGGATCAAGCCCTGACCGCCGCGCTAATGCGCGCAATGCTCATCACGCCGATTGTCTTTGGCGTCAGCGGCATCGTGATGAGCATTCACAACTCGTTTCAACATTTTGTTCTGCCCGCGCTCGCCCCCGTCGTTTACAATCTAGCGATCATCGCGGGCGCGCTTTTGCTCGCGCCGGCATTCGGCGTGTATGGTTTGGCGGCGGGTGTAATTGCCGGCGCGTTTTTGCATTTGTTGATTCAAATTCCGTGGCTGTTCAATCTCGGCTGGCGAGTCTCAGATTTTGGATTCGCGCTTGACCCGCGAAAAATAATTCGATCATGGCAAACGCCGGACGTTCGGCGCGTTTTCGCGCTGATGTTGCCGCGCGCGTTTGGGATTGCGGCGGTGCAGATCAACTTTATCATCAATACGATCCTCGCGTCGACGCTGCCGGCGGGGCGGATTGCCGCGCTGGGATACGCATGGCGCGTGATGCTTTTGCCGGTCGGCGTCGTGGGGCAATCGGTGGGCACCGCGATTTTTCCAACACTTGCCGCGCAAGGCGCGCTCGATCAAAGCCATGCATTCCGCCAAACCTTTTCATCCGCGTTGCGCGGCACGCTTTTCCTCTCCGTGCCGGCATCGGTGGGGCTGATGGTTTTGGGCGCGCCGCTCGTGGCGGTGCTCTTTCAACGCGGCGAATTCAATTCGGAATCAACCGCGCAGACGACGTTTGCTTTGCAATTCTACGCGTTCGGACTTTTTGCGCATTCCGGGCTGGAGATTATCACGCGCGCGTTTTTCGCGTTGCAGGACACGCTGACGCCGGTCGTCGTCGGCATCGGTGCGATGATTGTCAATATCGCGCTCAGTCTCGCGTTGATGCCGACGCTGGCGCAGGGCGGACTCGCGCTCGCGAATTCGGCCGCGACGATCCTCGAAGTCGTTTTTTTGTTTTTTATTTTGCGGCGGCGCATCGGCGATATTGACGGGCGCCGGATCGCGCGCTCGATTGCGCGCATCGTGTTGGCAACCGTCGCGATGAGCGCAGCGTTAGCGTGGTTGATTGGAATTGCGGCAGATCGCGGCGCGCTGTTTATCGCGGCAACCGGCGCGGGGATCGGCGCGGCGGTTTATGTGGGCGTGAGCGCGGTGCTGCGGTCGGAAGAACTGGCGACCACATTGAACGCGATTCGTAATCGGTAACTCGCCTCATGAAGTGTCATTCTGAACGAGCCCTTCACTTCGTTCAGGATAAACTCCGCGGGTGAAGAATCTCGTTATTCAATTCGAGTCGGTCTCGCTTAACTGATTTCACTTCCAATTGAAGCAACGAGACTCTTAGCGGAGTTTACACTGACCCTGAACGAAGTGAAGGGGAATGTGCTCAGAGTGACAATTTGCCCAGCACTGATCGGTAATTCTAGAATTGAAATGGAGAATGGATGCTCGATAAAGTTGCGGCGATGAGAAAACGTTACGACGAACTGCACGACTCGATGGCAGACCCCGCCGTCTCCGCCGATCAGACGCGGCTGCGCCAGATTACGCGCGAGATTAGCGGACTCGAGCCGCTGATTGAAAAATACCGGCAATATCTGTCGGCAAGCGATGCGCTAGAAAAAACGCGCGCGCTCGCGCGCGATGAATCGGAAGAAGAACTGCGCGCGATGGCAAAAGAAGAAGCCGGCAAATTGGAGGCGGATACAAAGCGGCTGGTCGAAGAAATGCGGTTTTTGTTGCTGCCCAAAGATCCGCGCGATGATAAAGATGTCTTTGTCGAAATCCGCGCCGGCGCCGGAGGTGACGAAGCCGCGCTTTTCGCCGCGGATTTGTTTCGCTTGTACACGCGCTATGCGGAAAGCAAGGGCTGGAAAGTTGAACTCGTGGACGAAAATCGGACGGGACTAAAAGGATTCAAAGAGGTCGTGTTCGAAGTGCGCGGCAAAGGCGCGTTCTCGCGTTTGAAGTACGAGAGCGGCGTGCATCGCGTGCAGCGCGTGCCGACGACAGAATCGAGTGGACGCATTCATACGTCCACCGCGACGGTCGCGGTGCTGGCTGAAGTGGACGATGTCGAAGTCGAGATCAAGGCCGATGAGATCAAGATCGATATTTTTCACGCGTCGGGACACGGCGGGCAGAACGTGCAAAAAGTCGCCACGGCGGTGCGCATCACGCATTTGCCGACGGGCATCGTTGTGGCGTGTCAGGACCAGCGCTCGCAATTGCAGAACAAAATCCGCGCGATGGGCGTCTTGCGCGCGCGGCTCTATGAGATGCAAGTCGAAAAGCAACAGCGCGAGCAGACGGAAGCGCGGCGCGCGCAAGTGGGCAGCGGCGAACGCTCCGAAAAAATTCGGACGTACAATTTTCCGCAAGACCGCTTGACCGATCATCGCATCGGTTTTTCGGCGCACAATTTGCCCGGCATTCTGGACGGCAAGATTGACGAGATCATCGACGCGTTGATTATGAACGATCAGGCGGAAAAACTAAAGCGCGCGGGCGTCGGGTAGGGCGTCCGGGTTTGGGGTGGATACAAGTTGTGGAAATATGTCATCGGTTTGATCGCGGCGGGCGCGTGCACTACTTTGATTTGCGTGGCAATGATTGTCAGTTTTGCGCTGCGTACCGCGACTGTCGAAACGCCCACATCTTTGTTCACCGACGCTGAAGCGCGCACCGTCGCCATCGTCGCGACCTATGAGGCGCAAGTGTTTCCAGAGCCGCTCAAATCGCAGGCGTATCGCGCGATTATCTGGACGATGCGCAATCGTGTGGCGGATGGATTCGGCGGAACGGTCGAGTACACCGACGAGCGACTGTTGAATCGCTATTCGGCATTTCAAGATCACCGCGACGACGCGCCCGATCTGCGCGCGCTCGAAATCGCGCGCGAGGTCCTTGGCGCGATGGACAATTTGGGCGATCCCACGCACGGCGCGCGGCATTTCGTGGACCATTCGTACTGGACGGGCACATACGAGCAAACCGGGTCGGCGGTCAAGGTGCGCGGGAAATTCAGCGACACGGATGTGCAGAGATTGGTGGCGCAGGATAAATTCGTTTTGACGATCGAATGGAAAACGCCGCCCGATCATCCGCGCGGCGCGTTATTCTTTGGATTGTATTTCTTTCCGCAGTGGCCCCCGCCTGCGCCGATTGTCACGCCGATTCCAACCGCGACGCGCAAGCCGACCGCGACCGCAAAGCCGACATCAACGTCTACGCCAACCATCACGCCATCATCAACTCCGACCAAGACGCCGACGCTGACACCGACGCCGACAGCAACTCGTTAGCTGATTGACTTTTGATTGTTTATCGCGTATGATTTTGGCGAGGTTGAAAATGATTGCACCGACTATTCAAACAAAAATTGAATATCCCGATTCGGATGGTAAGCCCATGGGCGAAACCGATATTCACATTTCGCAGTTGATTGATTTGATATTCATGCTGCGTGCCTTTTTCCGCGCCGATCCGAGTACGTACGTCGCCGGCAATATGCTGATGTACTTTGTCGAAGGTGAATCGGCGGAAGTCGTTGCCCCGGATGTATTGGTGGTCAAGGGCGTGAAAAAATATCCGCGCCGTTCGTACAAGGTCTGGGAAGAAGGCAAAGCGCCGGATGTGGTTTTTGAAATCACGTCCAAAAGCACGCGGCGCGAAGACCTGAGCAGCAAGCGTATGTTGTATGAAGAATTGGGCGTCCAAGAATATTTTTTATTTGACCCGCTGGGCGAGTATTAGACCTCTTGCAAAAGTAGATTACCTGTCCTGTTCGAGTTCTAGGTTGTAAATCGCCGCAATCAGATTGAAGCGTAGACCAAAGCGTTTGCGCCGATTGCGATAACGCTCACTCA
>JACQGS010000193.1 GCA_016199405.1 Chloroflexota bacterium
AAGTAGATCCCAACACGCACACGCTCGTGTGGCCCAGCACCGGCAATTACGGCATCGGCGGCGCGTATGTCGGTTGCCGCATGGGCTTTGACAGCATCGTCGTTTTGCCGGCGGGGATGAGTCAGGAACGCTTTCAGCGCATCGAGTCGTACGGCGCAAAGATCATCAAGACGGTCGGCTCGGAATCGAACGTCAAGGAAATTTACGACGAGACGCATCGTCTCCGCAAAGATGCCCAAGTTCGCATCCTCAATCAATTTGAAGTGATGGGCAATTACAGATTCCATTATCACGTCACCGGCAACACGATTGTCGAACTCGCCGATGTGTTGAAAGCGCAAGGCATTGGCAATGGCAAAATCGCGGCGTACTGCTCGGCAATGGGCAGCGCGGGCACGATTGCCGCCGGTGATCGCTTGAAGCAAGTATGGCATGATCACAAAATCGTCGGGCTGGAGCCGATCCAATGCCCCACGCTGTTCAACAACGGCTACGGCTCGCATGACATTCAAGGCATCGGCGACAAGCATGTGACGTGGATTCACAATGTGATGAATCAAGACGCGATTATGTGCCTCGACGACATCGAATGCAAAAAAGGTTTGCAGTTGCTCACCGAAGAAGCCGGCTGGAACACGTTGACGAAACGTTTCGGCGTGCCGCGCGCATCGGTCGAAAAGATGGCGACGATTTTCGGCATCAGCGGCGTTTGCAACGTGCTCGGCGCGATCAAGACCGCGAAATTCTACGGCATGGGCAAGAGCGATACCGTCGTCACGATTTGTACCGACGCGATCGATCGCTATCATTCGGTGATGGGCGAGATGACGCAGAGGTTCGGCAAGATGGACGAAGCCGAAGCGACCGCGCGCACACACATCTTTTGCGACCAAAAGACGGATTGGATCAAGGAAGGCACGATTGGCGCGCGCAAACAGTGGCACGCATTAAAATATTACACTTGGGTTGAACAGCAGGGTAAGACCGTTGAAGAACTCGACGCGCAGTTGACTCAGGAGTGGTGGGGCAAGCATCAGCAGATGGTCGGCGAGATTGATGCCAAGTTGAAAGCGGCGCGGGGATAACGCGGCAAGGTGTCATTGCGAGGAGCGTTTTTTGCGACGAAGCAATCTCCGAGTAACTTGGGGATTGCTTCGCTCCGCTCGCAATGACAGGGGGGAAGCAATGCTCATCACCAACGGCACGGTCGTCACGCTCGGCGCGAACAGCCGCGTCATCGAGAACGGCGCGATCTATATTCGCGGCGACAAAATCGCGGACATTGGCAAGACCAATCTCTTAATCTCTAAATATCCTCGATCTCTTCGTCTTGACGCGCGCGGCAAACTCGTCCTGCCCGGCAACATTTGCGCGCACACGCATTTCTATGGCGCGTTCGCGCGCGGGATGTCGCTGCCGCCCGGTCCGCCGCCAAAAACTTTCCCGGAAATATTGCGGCAACTGTGGTGGAAGATTGATCGCGCGCTGACGCTCGAAGATTGCCGACACTCCGCGCTCGTCTGTCTCGTTGACGCGATTCGCAACGGCACGACGACGCTGATCGATCATCACGCCAGCCCCAACGCGATTGACGGCTCGCTCGACGCGATTTCCGACGCGGTGCTCGAATCCGGCTTGCGCGCATCGCTGTGTTATGAAGTCACGGATCGCAATGGCAAAGCAGGCGCGAAAGCCGGTATCCGTGAAAATGTTCGCTTCATCAAACGAATCCGAAATCCGAAATCCGAAATCCGAAATCGCGTTGCTGCTTCTTTCGGTGTGCACGCGTCATTCACGGTTTCGGAAAAAACGCTGGAGCAATGTTTGGACGCGGCGGATGGATTGAAGAGTGGCTTTCACATTCACGTCGCGGAAGACATTTCGGATGAGGACGACGCGCTGCAAAAATATTCTCTGCGCGTCGGCGAGCGACTGGCGGAACGCGGCGTGCTCGGCGCGAGGACGATCGCCGCGCATTGCGTCCATCTCGACGCGGGCGAAATCGAAGTGATGCGGCGGACGAAGACGAATGTGTCGCATCAGCCGCGCTCGAACATGAACAACGCGGTCGGTGTCGCGGATGTGCTCGGCATGATGCGGCGCGGCGTGAACGTCGGTTTGGGCAACGACGGCTTTTCCAATAACATGTTCGCGGAGATGAAGACCGCGTACCTGCTCCACAAATCCGCGCGGCGCGATCCGCGCGTGATGGGCGCAGATCAGGTTTTGCAAATGGCGTACGCGAACAACGCGAAAATCGCGCGTGTGTTTTGGAACGCGCCGCTCGGCGAAATTTCGGTCGGCGCGCTCGCGGATATTATTTTGCTCGACTACGTTCCATACACGCCGCTGACCGCTGGCAATTTTCCATGGCAACTCATCTTTGGCATTGACGGCGCGTACGTCACGCATACGATTTGCGCGGGCAAGTTGCTGATGAAAGATCGCGTGTTGCTGACGTTGGACGAAGAAGCGATTGCGGCAAAAGCAAAAGAGGCGGCGAAGAAAGTGTGGAAGAGAGTGCAGGAAATACGGTGATTATGAATCCAAGTTCTTTACCCGCCGAGCGATGAAAAGGAGATTGGTTACAGAAGCAGAGTTCAGCGACATGATAAACGACCTACAAATGCTTGCACCCAAGTTGAATGCCTACATCAAAAGCAAGAAAGCGCAAAAAGCCAATGCCTAATCGCCAACCCTCCCAATCACCCAATCACCCAACATCCCAATCACCTTTTTTGGCAATCATCGGCGGCACCGGCAAACAAGGCACCGCGCTCGCGGCGCGCTTTGCCAAAGCCGGCGTGCGCGTGCTGATCGGATCACGGGAAGCGGCAAGAGCCGAAAATGCCGCAAAGGAATTGAATGCGCGGCTCGGCGGTTCCAATGCCGAGGGCTATTCGAATCACGACGCGGCGGCAAACGCGGAAATCGTTTTGCTGGCGTTGCCGTACGACGGAATGAAGCCAACTCTGCAAGATATTCGCGAGGCGTGCGCGAACAAAATCGTCATCAACATCGCGTCGGCGCTCGACCCCGCGCGCAAAAGCCGCGCGCGTGTGCCGCTCGCCGGCTCGATTACGGCAGAGGTACAGGATTTTTTGGGCGGGTCGGTGAAAGTAGTCGCGGCGTTTCAGAATATCTCGCCGGAGAAATTGGAAGGGGCTGCGCGGATTGATGCCGATGTTTTGGTTTGCGGCGCCGATAGGGAAGCAAGAGATAAAGTGATTGAGTTAATTAAGAGAATTAGAATTGATGCGTTCGATGCGGGCGCGTTGGAAAATGCCGTCGTCGTCGAAACGCTGACCGCCGCGCTGATCGCGATCAATATCAAATACAAGGTGAAAGGCGCGGGGATTCGGATCACCGGCGTGCCGCGATGATTACTGAAAGGTTGGGCGACCACAGAGGGTCGCCCCTACAAATGACTGCGCTCCCCAACATTCCGCTCGTCCAACGCGGCGATGATCTCGCCGCGATTATTTTACGCGGCGCGCGCGACGCGCAAATCGAATTGCAAGACGGCGATGTGCTGGTGCTCGCGCAAAAAATCGTATCGAAAGCCGAAGGGCGCGCGGTGCGCTTGCGTGATGTGTCGCCGTCACCGCGCGCAATCGAACTCGCGCGTGAAGCGCAAAAGGACGCGCGCTTTTGCCAAGTCGTGCTGTGGGACACGCGCGAAATTTTGCGCGTGCGGCCGGGCTTGATTGTTGTGGAGACCGTTCACGGCTGGGTGTGCGCGAATGCCGGCATTGATCGCTCGAATGTCGCGCCCCATTCTGGCGACGATGAGGAATGGGTTTTGCGATTGCCGGCAGACGCAGACGCATCCGCGCACAATTTGCGCGAACGTTTGCGCGCGGCAACCTCGCGCGAGATTGGAATTATTGTGAACGACACGCACGGGCGCGCGTGGCGCAACGGCGCGGTCGGCGTCGCGATTGGCGTTGCCGGCTTGCCGGCGGTCGAGGATTTGCGCGGGCAGCCGGATTTGTTCGGCGATGAATTGCAGGTGACGACGGTCGGACTCGCAGATCAAATCGCGTCCGCCGCGTCGTTGTTGCAGGGGCAGGCCGACGAAGGTCGTCCGATCATTCACGCGCGCGGTGTGCCGATGATGCGGCGTGATGGATCGGCGCGCGAGATCGTGCGCGCGAAAGCAATGGATTTGTTCCGGTGACGCGCGCGGGTAGGGGCGAGGCATTTGCCTGCGACGGGTCTCGCGGAAATCTTGTTTGGTTTATTCCGACCTTGTTCGCCAATCAACCTTGAGGAGGCAAATGCCTCGCCCTTACGCACCGGTGAGGCATTTTATTCATCTTGGTAAATTCCCAAACGCTGATCCAATTTGAGCCGCTGGCGAATTTCCATCGCGGCGTGTTTGGCATCCACCGCGAAATTCCGATTGCCCGCCTGCATCAATTCTTCCAGAGACGCGAGCGCGCGCTCGTCGCCGAATTTCCCCAAACATGCCATCGCCGCGGTGCGAACCAAAAATTGTTCGCTCTCATCCCGCATCGCCGCGATGAGCACATCCAACGCGCGCACATCGCCATAATCGCGCAGACGCTCTGCCGCCCACGCGCGCACATCGAGCGTTTGATGATCGAGCGCCGCGCAAAGCGCGGGAACGAAATCCGCGGCGGCGCTCGCGAGGATGCCGTTCAGTGCGTCCGTGGCGGCGCGTTTGACGTGGCTTGCCATCGCGCCCGTTTCGTCCGCCAGCATCTCAATCAGCGCGGCAAACGCGCGCATCCCGCCGATGCATCCGAGCGCCGTCGCAATTTCAGCGCGCAGTAAGTACTCGTCCGTCGCGATACGGTTGATATAGAATTCGATACTGTAGCGCCGGTCGGTCTCGTTGGCGACGCCGTCAATCAGCACGCGTTCGCGCTCGCGGCTGATCGCGAGGGCTTGCCGCAACGGCTCGATTGCCGGTTCGCCCCCGATTTTTCCCAACGCCTCTGATACTTCCACTTGCTCGGCGAGCGAACTCGTCGGCGCGAGCAGAAAACTCGCGAGCGCCGCAAGCGCGGACGCGGCGCGCAATTCCCCCAACGCTTGAATCGCCTCGACGCGCGCGCGGCGGTCTTTGCTGCGCAATTCCTGAACGAGTCCGGTCGTATCGCGTTTCGCTTTCAACTCGGCGACACTCGGCTTGAAGAGCGGCATGGTGACCTTCTTTCGCGGCGCGATTATAACACAATTGACTCGCTCTCGCGTTTCTGCGATAATCCTGCGCAAAGGAGCAACGATGCCGCTAACCGCCGACGAAATCATTCGCCTGAACAAAGAGTACACGCTGTTCGAATGGAACGCGCAAGCCGCGTATCAGCCGATTCCGATTGAACGCGCCAAGGGCGTTTATTTTTGGGACGCGCGCGGCAAACGCTATCTCGATTTCAATTCGCAATTGATGAACGTCAACATCGGGCACGGCGACGCGCGCGTCATTCGCGCGCTTCAAGCGCAAGCCGCGCAACTCCCGTACGTCTCGCCCTACGCCGCGACGGAAGCGCGCGGGCGGCTCGGCGAACTGATCGCGCAAATCACGCCGGGCAATTTGAAAAAATCTTTTTTCACGCTCGGCGGCTCGGACGCGAACGAGAACGCGATCAAGATCGCGCGGATGGTGACCGGCAAACACAAAATCCTCGCGCGCTATCGCGGCTTTCACGGCGCGACGATGGGCGCGGGCGCGCTGACCGGCGATCCGCGCCGGTTCGCGGTCGAGCCATCCATTCCCGGCGTCATTCACGTTCACGACCCGTACCGCTACCGCTGCCGCTGGTGCGAAAAAGAATCGGCGTGCAACTTGAATTGCCTGAATCACGTCGAGGATACGATTCAGTTTGAGGGCGCGCAAAATATCGCGGCAATCATTATGGAGCCGGTGACCGGCACGAACGGCATCATCATTCCGCCCGACGGCTATTTGCAAGGCGTGCGCGCGCTATGCGATCAATATGGCATTCTGCTTATTTTCGACGAAGTAATGAGCGGCTTTGGGCGCACCGGCGAATGGTTTGCATCGCAGCATTGGAACGTCGTGCCGGACATGATGACGATCGCGAAAGGACTGACGAGCGGCTATGCGCCGCTGGGCGCGGTCGTGCTGAGCGAAACGGTCGCAAAATTTTTCGACGACCATATTTTGTGGTCGGGGCTGACGTACAGCGGGCACGCGCTGAGTTGCGCGGCAGCCATTGCGTGCATCGGCGTTTATCAAGAAGACAATTTAATTGCGCGCGCCAAAGAAATGGGCGCGTTTCTCGCCGCGCAGGAAGAACAGTTGAAGCAAAAGCATCCCTCGGTCGGCGACGTGCGGCATATCGGCATGTTTTCCATTTTCGAACTCGTCCGCAATCGCGCAACCAAAGAGCCGCTCGCGCCCTTCAACGCGAGCGCGGCGCAGATGATGATCATGAATGAAGTCAAAAAGTTTTTCAACGACAACGGCTTGTTCACGTTCATTCGCTGGAACACTTTTTTTGTGAACCCGCCGCTGACGATTTCGAAAGAGGAATTGCTGGAAGGGTTTGAAATCATTGACCGCGCGCTGGAAATAGCCGACGACTATGTCGTCGAAAGCTAAAAGCGCAAAGTGACAAGCTAAAAGCAAAGAGCGAAAAGCAAAAAGTAGAAAGCGTTCTTCCGAAATCCGATATCCGAAATCTGAAATCGTGAGGTGACTATGGAAAAACCAAACGTTCGCGTGGTGAGCGCGGCGGAAGCGAAAAGCGAGTTCAGCGCAATCATCAAGCACGGCTTTGCCCGCGCCGAGCATCTGATCGTAGAAAAGAGTGGCGTGCCCGTTGCCGCGATTCTGCCGATGGCGGATTATCAGCAGTTGGTGGGCGCGCCTGTTGCCGTGCCAAAGCCAGCGCAAAAGGTTGACGAAGCGAGTAACCGCGCGCAAGCCCGCCGCGACCTTGCCGAGTTTCTCACCCGAGTGCATGCAGAAATGCCTCAGGTGGACGAGGATGAAGAGGAAGTCGAGAAATTCATACAGCAAGAAGTAGACGCGATGCGGGCTGAACGCGCCAAGAAAATGTTGGCGGAATCTCGCGCCAAGTATTCAACGACTAGGCATCATCACTCGCGAAAGCGAGCGAAAAAATGAAAGTCGTACTCGATACCAACGTACTGGTCAGCGCATTTTTGAGAAGTAAAGGCAAGCCCGCGCAAATACTTTCGCAGGATTCAAAATTCGAGTTGTTGATCTGCGAAGGCATATTGGCGGAATTGACTGATGTTTTGAATCGCCCCAGGATTCGGAGAAGAGAGACCTACCTTGAACATCGAGTACACGAATACCTAGAGCGAGTGCGCGCGAGCAGCATTTGGCTCACAATCGGCGAGGTCGAGAATATCATCCCGCACGACCCGCCTGACAACCTGGTGCTTGCGTGCGCGGTCGAAGGCAACGCCGATTATCTCGTCTCCGGCAACAAGCATTTTCTCGATCTCAAACAACATCGCCACGTCAAAATGGTGACGCCGGCGCAGTTCTTGGAAATTCTTGCGACGTCTAAAACATAGCATGGCAATATGGAAACACTGATTGTCCAATGGCTCGTTAGCTTGTTCGGCGATTTTGCCAAAGCGATGGCAAAGCGCGGCGGCAGCGCGCTCCTCGATTGGCTGAAGGATGAAGAAGCCGAACGTCAGAAATTGCTTTTCGCGGTACTGCCGCGCGCGTACGCGGATTTGCAGAACACGCTCGACGCGCCGCAAGCCGGCGAATTTCAACGCTGGCTGAACGAACGCGCCGCGCAAAAAGATAAAGCGTTGGGCGACGCGCTTCTGAACGCGCTCTTTTTCGAGCCGAATGGCGTCGTCGCGCTCTCCGCTGATTTGCAGGCTCGCGTTCCAACGAATCTCCATTCTGCCACACTCGCTTTCCTCTCGCATCTGCATCGTCATTTGTGGAATTATCCCGAATTTGAAAAGCATCTGCAAGCCAAAACCGCGCAAGATCAGCAACGGATTGGCTTGCGCTCCGCTGAAGCGTTAGAGCGAATTTCTCCGCGCGCTGATTACGCCTCCGAAGAAAAAGAATACCTAAAACAACTCGTCGCGCACACGGAACTCTTGGAATTCATTGGTATTCCCGAAGTCCGTGACCGCACCGAAATTAAACTGGAGGATGTTTTCATTCCGCTCGGAGCGGAAGAGGAAGTTGAAACAAGTAACTGGGCGGAGTTGGTCGAATCGGCGCGTAGAATGGGCGGGGAAATAACGCGGCTGCCCCTGCCGCGCAATACCACGCACCGCGTGCCGATCGACGAAGCATTGCGCGCGCATACTCTGATGATCGTGGGCGATCCGGGCGCGGGAAAATCTACGTTGTTGCGATATGTTTCGTTGATGAATGCGCGGGCAATGATTGATGGAGGGCGAGGACAAGCTTCGACCCTACAAAATCCGCGATTGCCAATCTTAATTCCGTTGCGTCGATTTGCAGCGGCGGCGAACCAATCGCTCGTGGAATTTTTCTACGCGTACGCTAAACAAACTTATCAATTGGAACTATCGCGCGGATTTTTTGAACGAGCGTTGGAAGAGGGGCGTTGCATTGTTTGCCTCGATGGATTGGACGAGGTGTTTGTATCCAACCAGCGCGTTGCCGTACGCGATGCGGTTGCCGCGCTCACCAAGCGCTATCCGCAGAATAAATTTATCATTACCTCGCGCATAGTCGGCTATGAAAGCGCGCCACTGGACAAACGCACTTTTGCGCATTACACGATTCTGCCATTCAACGAAAACGAAATTGAAACGTTCGTCCGCAAATGGTATGCCGCGCGCGAGCGCGACCTCAATCGCGCGAACAAGCCAGGAATTTGTTTGACACAATCAAGCGCAACGATTGTCTGCGAAAGCTTGCGGAAAATCCGCTGATGCTCACGATCATCGCGCTGGTGCATCGCATTGAAGCGGAATTGCCGAACGAGCGCGTCAAGTTGTACGACAAATGCACTGAAGCGTTGCTGACAACGTGGGAAAGCGTGCGCGGATTGATTCCGACCGACCGTGAGCGACCGTATTACAAAAATCGGCGGCGGTGGGTGGAGAAACTTGCGTTTTGGATGCATTCTTTGCCGCAAGAGACGGAACAGCAAGTGGAAGTTAAACGCGGTGATTTGAAAGCGAAAATGATCGAGTTTTTGCTGGACGATGCGACGCTGAATTTATCGCGCGATACGGCGGAGGTAGAAGCCGATGCATTCATCGAAATGGCAAAAAGCCGCACGGGCGTATTGATCGAGCGCGGCGATGGCGTGTACAGTTTCATCCATCTGACGTTTCAAGAGTATTTCGCCGCCTGCGATTTGGAAAAACGCTACAGTCATGATTTGGATTTGCTTTGGAAAAATATTCAACCTCACCTATTCGATCCACGCTGGCTCGAAGTGGTTCTGCTATTGCTGGGTCGCCTCAATGAGCGCGACGAGCCGCCCAGCGTCATTATGAAAAAATTTTTGCGCGAGCGCGACAAGTTCGATGAGGTTCTAAAACGCCATCTCTTTCTTGCCGCGCGCTGTTTGGCAGACCGCGTGAACGTGCGCGAATCTCTGCAAAATGAAATCATTGATGGGCTGGTCAAGTTGGCTCATCTCCGCTATCCGCGTTACTATACCTTGCGAGATACAGCCATTGAAACCTTGGGCACTCTGAACGGAAATATGCGTGCGGGCGAAGCACTCCTTGCGTTGGCGCAAGACGCGAAGATCTATGCAGGGGAGCGACTCATCGCCGCGGAGGCGTTAGGGCAATTGGGGCGGAGCGACGACGCGGTGCGAATTCTGCTGGCGTTGGCGCAAGACGCGAGAATCTATGAAGGGTTGCGAATTGCCGCCGCGGAGGCGTTAGGGCGGTTGGGGCGGAGAGGCGACGCGGTGCGGATTCTGCTGGCGTTGGCGCAAGACGCGAAAATATTTGCAGAGAAGCGAATCGCCGCCGCGCAGGCATTAGGGCAGCTGGGGCGGAGCGGCGACGCGGTGCGGATTCTGCTGGCGCTGGCGCAAGACGCGAAAATCCATAGAGGGGAGCGAATTGCCGCCGTGCAGGCGTTAGGGCAATTGGGCGCAAAGAATCCACGCGTCGCGCTCGCGCTTTATGAACTGACAAAATCTCGAATTGGCTCTGTTCGTGATACGGCTTTTCACGCGTTGAAAGAAGGTGTGGGGAATTTGAAGTATGCGGAAATCAGCCGCCAGCCGTCAGTTGCCAGTAAACAGAAAACCAGAAAACGGAAAGCGAAAAAAGCAAGAAGGCAGAAGGCAGCTGGCAGTCACCAGAACCCTCGAAAACCTAGAACATTGAAACAATGAAACTTTGAAACCCTTGTCCTGAGTAAAGCGAAGCATTGAAACTTTGAAACCTGAAACGGAGGCATCAATGAACCATCTCAACCGCGCTGAAGTTTGGACTTTGCTCTGCGAGTACACGCAAGCCGATTATTTGCGCAAGCATCATCTCGCCGTCGAAGCGGCAATGAAGTGGCACGCGCGCAAGTACGGGCAGGATGAAAACTTGTGGGGCAACGTCGGACTGGTTCACGATTTCGAGTACGAAAAATTTCCCGACCAGCATCCGCAAAAAGGCGGCGAGATTCTGCGCGAGCAGGGCTGGCCCGACAATTTGATTCGAGCGGTGATGGCGCACGGCGATCATCTCAACATCGCGCGCACCGAGTTGATTGAAAAGACGCTGTACGCGGTGGATGAATTGACCGGGCTGGTAATTGCGGTCGCGCTTGTGCGCCCGTCGAAAAAATTAGCGGATGTGGATGTGGCGGCGGTCAAGCGCAAGTGGAAGGACAAGGCATTCGCGCGCGG
>JACQGS010000194.1 GCA_016199405.1 Chloroflexota bacterium
AGCCACGAACTGCGCACCCCACTCAACGCGATTCTGGGCTTTGGGCAACTCTTGGAAATGGATCAAGACGCATTCAACACAAATCAGCAAGAAGGCGTCGCGCAAATTCTCAAAGCCGGCAATCACCTCCTGCAACTCATCAACGAAGTGCTCGACATCGCGCGGGTGGAAGCCGGGCGCATGTCGCTGTCACCAGAGCCGATCGCGATTTTGAATATCGCGCAAGAAACCGCAGACTTGGCGCGACCGCTTGCTGCAAAAAGAAATATTGGGTTGAACGTGGAGGACGCGGTCTCGGAATTGGTTCACGTGCAAGCCGATCGCCAGCGGCTGAAACAAGTTTTGCTCAATTTGCTTGCCAACGCGGTGAAATACAATCGCGATGGCGGCGCGATCACGCTTGCGTTTCATGTTCGCCCCGAACAACGTTTGCGCATCGAGGTGCGCGACACCGGTCCGGGCATTCCGCCGCAAATGCTGCCGCGCTTGTTTACGCCGTTCGAGCGTCTCGACGCGGACAAGAGCAAGACCGAAGGTACCGGCTTGGGGCTGGCGTTATCGAAACGTTTGATCGAAGCGATGGGCGGGACCATTGGCGTGGAGAGCGTCGTCGGAGTTGGCAGTGTGTTTTGGCTGGAACTCGCGATGGTGGCGGGGCAGACGCAAGACATACCCGCTGCTCCGATCTCGGTAGATATTCACGCGCGCGCGGAAAAAACCTTACTTTATATCGAAGACAACCTGAGCAATTTGAAATTGATTCAGGAAATATTGGGGCGGCGCGGCGGATTCAAACTGATCACCGCGATGCAAGGACGGCTCGGCATTGAATTGGCAAAAGAGCACCACCCGGACGTGATCGTGGTGGATGTGAATTTGCCGGATATGTACGGCGACGAGGTCGTGCGCTGGCTGAAAGACGATGCCGCGACGCGCGCGATTCCGATTATCGTGCTGAGCGCGGATTCCACGCCGCACCAGATCGAACGCTTGAAAGCGACCGGCGTGCATGCGTATTTGACCAAGCCGCTGGACGTGAAAGAGTTTTTAAGAGTGTTGGGGGAAGCGATGGGATGAACCCCAACGTCATTGCGAGTCCGCGTAGTTCGCGGACTCGCAATGACGTGGTAGAACGGACATATTCAAATGACAACCGCCACCGGAAAAACTCACACCGTCCTCTACATCGAAGACAATGCGTCCAATCTCTTGCTCGTGCAACAAATCCTCGCGCGGCGCGGCGACATTCAACTGTTGACCGCGACGACCGGACGCGAAGGCATTGAACACGCGCACACACATCAGCTGGCTTTGATTCTGCTCGATGTAAATCTGCCGGATCTACGCGGCGAAGAATTGATGCGCGCGCTCCATAACGACTCACGCACGCGTTTTATCCCCGTCGTGATCGTCAGTGCATCGGCTATGCCAGCGGATATTGACCGCCTGATGCAAATGGGAGCGCGCAAGTATCTCACCAAGCCGCTGGACGTGAAACAGTTTTTGCAAACGATGGATGAGATGCTAAAGTGATCGCCGACGGAAAATCCTATGATAACTGAAAAACTGATGGACTCGAAAATCCTCATCGTGGACGATCAGGAATCCAATGTGCTTCTGCTGGAGCAGATCCTCACGCGCGATGGATACACCAACCTGAAAAGGACAACCGACTCGCGCGAAGTACTCCCGCTCTACCACGCGTTCCAGCCCGACCTCATCTTGCTCGACTTGGCGATGCCGCATCTGGACGGCTTTGAGGTGATGCAGCAATTGCGCGGCGTCACTCCGTCCGAAACTTTTCTGCCGATTCTCGTCCTCACCGCCGACATTACGCCGGAGGCAAAAAAACGCGCGCTGACCGAAGGCGCGAAGGATTTCCTTACCAAGCCGTTCGATCAAATTGAAGTTTTGCTGCGTATCAAAAATCTTTTGGGAACGCGCGCCCTGCACGTGCAACAGCAAAAGCAAAATGAAATTCTGGAAGAGAAAGTGCGCGAGCGGACGGCACAACTGACGAAGAGCAACGCAGAGATTGAACGCCAGGTCCATCGCCTCTCCGCCCTCCGCGCGATTGACCAAGCGATCACGGCCAGCTTCGATCTCCCATTCATGCTCCAAGTGTTTTTGGGGCAGGTGACGACGCAGTTGAACGTAGATGCGGCGGCAGTGTTGTTGATGAATCGCGAGGCGCTAACGCTCGAATCGTTTGCCGACCGCGGTTTTCGGACCCCGGCAATCAAAACCACGCGCTTGGGGCTGGGTAAAGGATTCGCCGGCAAAGCCGCCGGCGAACGGCGCATGGTGGTCGTACCGGATATTCGAAGCGCTCCCAACGACTGCGCGGACTTCCCCACGCTGATCGCGGAAGGATTCATCGGCTATTGCGCCGCGCCTCTCATCGCGAAAGGAAAAGTGCAGGGGGTCTTGGAAGTTTTTCAACGCGCGCCGCTTGATCCGCCGTTAGAATGGCAGAGTTTTCTCGGAACGCTTGCCGATCAAGGCGCGATTGCGGTTGATAATGCGACGCTCTTTGAAAATCTGCAACGCTCGAACACCGATCTCTTGCTGGCGTACGACGCGACCATCGAAGGTTGGTCGCGCGCGATGGATTTGCGTGACAAGGAGACCGAAGGGCACACCTTGCGCGTAACCGAACTGGCGCTGCAACTCGCGCGGGCGATGGGAATGAACGAAGAAGAACTCGTGCATGTGCGGCGCGGCGGGCTGTTGCACGACATCGGCAAGATGGGCGTGCCGGATGGCATCTTGCTCAAGCCGGGCAAGTTGACGGATGAAGAATGGGCGCAAATGCGAAAGCATCCGCAGTTCGCCTACGACATGCTCGCGCCGATTGCGTACTTGAAATTCGCGCTGGATATTCCGTACTGCCACCACGAAAAATGGGACGGTACCGGTTATCCGCGCGGCTTGAAGGGCGAAGCAATTCCGCTCGCGGCGCGCGTCTTTGCGATTGTGGATGTGTACGACGCGCTCATGTCGGATCGTCCGTATCGCGCGGCATGGAGCAAAGAAAAAACTCTGGAGCATATCCAGAGTTTGAGCGGCGCGCATTTTGAGCCACGCGTGGTGGAAGCGTTTTTGCGATTGCTGCGCGCGGAATAAAAAAACAGATTTCCGCCTGGCAATGACCTACTCTCCCAGCGGTGCGTACCGCCAGTACCATCGGCGCTGGCGGGCTTAACTTCCGGGTTCGGAATGGGACCGGGTGTTTCCCCGCCGCTCAAATCACCAGAGGAATCTGTTTTTTTGAAAGCGATAAGAACCGAATAGAAGGTAAATGACAATTACGGAAACGGATAACGACCACACTTCAATCCATCAATATCCCGAGAGTAAGCCCTCGCGCATTAGTAGCAGTTTGCTCAGGACTCACATCCTTTACACATCTGCCCTATCGAGGTGATGGTCTATCACCGTGCTTACTCCTTACGGATGGGGGATCTAATCTTAGGGCGTGCTTCCCACTTAGATGCTTTCAGCGGTTATCACTGCCGGACTTGGCTACCCAGCGGTGCCGTTGGCACGACAACTGGCACACCAGCGGTCCGTCCACTCTGGTCCTCTCGTACTAAGAGCGGCTCCCTTCAAATCCCCTGCGCCCACACTGGATAGAGACCGACATTCTGTTACCATCCTGCGACTTTCGCGGGATGAGTTGGTCATTTCTGCCAACTTCTGCATATCGCTATGCAGATCGGACTATATCTTTCCTGACGAATCAGGATTCGGCGTATAGTCTCTGAGGATACCCAAGAAATTTCAGATTTACGATTTCAAATTTTTCAATCTGAAATCTGCAATCAAAAATTCGTTGGGTCTTTCCTGCTGGTCATCTGCACTGGTCGCATTTTCACTTGTTAGAGTAGCGCCAGATGCTAATCAGATATTCCAGCATACAGCCGAATTTTTGGACAGCTCAACATTCATGTCTACTGTCTCACGACGTTCTGAACCCAGCTCGCGTACCGCTTTAATGGGCGAACAGCCCAACCCTTGG
>JACQGS010000159.1 GCA_016199405.1 Chloroflexota bacterium
CGATCTTGCCGCCGCCTACCACCGCATCGACGTCGAAACCCGCGGCAACAAGCGCGCCGACGACCAGCGCTCAGCCCAGCGGCGATGTGGTTCGTTTTGTGTTAGTGACCGGGAAAAATGAAGCGCGCTATCGCGTGCGCGAACAACTCGCCGGCGTGAGTTTGCCCAGCGATGCGGTCGGTGTTACAACCGGAGTGACCGGCACGATTACTGCCAAGACCGACGGCACGATTATTCCGGGGCAATCCACTTTTCGCGCCGATTTGAGCAAACTTAAGAGCGACCGCGATCAGCGCGATAATTATTTGCGGAATGAAACGCTTGAAACGCGCCGTTATCCGTTTGCGGATTTCGTCGCGACTCAGGTCAAGGGTCTGCCCAATCCGCCGCCGCGTTCCGGCGACGTCGGATTTCAGTTGATCGGCAACCTCACCGTCAAGAATGTCACCAAAGAAGTTACCTGGGACGTGAAAGGCAAGATCGAAGGAGAGGAGTTCTCTGGGTTGGCGACGACGAGTTTCAAGTTCGGTTATTTCAACATCGCCATCCCGCGGGTTTTTACCGTCTTGAGCATCGAAGACAATATCAAACTTGAAATTGATTTCCGAGTGCGGCATCAATCGGGATAGCGGATGAGATCGGCGATTCTGCGCGAGGGAGATCAAAACGGTTCGCCGGTCCCAACGCGGCGCGCGATGAAACGCTGGCGTTCATTTTTTGTCCGACTCGCGCTCGCGATGCTGGTCGCGGCGATCATCGCGAGCATTCCGATCCCGCGCCTCGCGCCCCAGACATGGCTCGCTTACATTCAAGTGCCGCTGGTGGTATTCGGACTCGTCTGTTTTATCGGCAAACTATTGATTGACACGTTCTTTTATGATCGTTACTCTTCGTGATTGCGCCACAATCGGCGCGGCACGACATTTCAAATCTCGGAGGAGAAAAAAATGAGCAAAAAGATTCTGGCAATCGTCGGCGTGCTGGGCTTGCTCGTCGTGGACGCCGCGGCGGCGTATACGGTCGGCGCAAATTCGGGCCGCGAGGAGGTGCGCAATACGCGCCTCGAATTCTTATCGACGCGTTCGACCGCGCAGACTGCCGGCGCGGACACCGCGCAAACCGGGGCGCAAGCGACCGGACAAGGCAATCCGCGCGGGCAACAGGCGCAAACCGGACAACAAGGACAATTTGCCCAAGGTGTGCGCGGCGGCGTGAATGGCACTGTCAAAAGCGTGAAAGGCAATACGCTGGAAGTAACGGCGCAAAACGGAAATGTGGTGACTGTTTCCATTGACGCACAAACGCAGATCCAAAAAACAACCACTGGCGCGCTCGCCGATATTGCGGTGGGGACGCGCATTACGGTGCTGAGCGATCAGACCGGCGCGAATGTGACCGCGCGCGTCATTCAGTTAACCGGGAATTGATTCGCAGATCGAGAAGAAAAAAGCAAGCCGCCCAGCCCAAGTTGGACGGCTTTTTTCGTGAATTGTTGACACACCTATTCATATTTGCTATACTCGCCACACCATTTTTCAAGGAGGAATTAATGTCTCGCAGAATCTTTTTGTTCGGTATCTTATTGCTCACGGGAATGCTGATCGCCGCGTGCGCGCCGACCGCCAGCACAACGACCGGCAGCGCAACCGACCTCAAAGGTCGCGCTCTCAAAGTGGGAAGCGATACGACATATCCCCCTTTCGAGTCAATTGACAAGGACAAGAACATCGTTGGCTTTGATGTCGAGTTGGTGAGCGAGATTTGCAAGAAAGCCAATTGCAAAGCCACTTTCGTCACCGCCGATTTTGACGCGTTGCTGGCGGCGGTCGGCAACAAGACCTACGACCTGTCGGTTTCCGGCTGGACGATCACGGACGAACGCGCCAAAGCCGTGGATTTCTCGATCCCGTACATGCCGAACTCCGAAGTGATGCTCGTGCGCGGTGATGAAACGCGCTTTAAAGAACCGGAAGACTTGAAGAGCGGCAATTATGTCGTCGCCGTGCAACTCGGCACGACGAACGCGATCACCGCCAAGAAGCTCGTCGCGGACGCGAACAAACAAGTCAAAGAGTTTCAGGATTTCCCCGCCGCGGTCGCCGCGTTGATTAACAAGCAAGCGGATGCCGTCGTCATTGACACCTTTGCCGCGTCCTCGTTGGTGGAAGACAACAAAGGCAAAGTGAAACTGAGCGGCAAACAATTCGGCGATGAATATTTGGGATTTGTTTTCCGGAAAGGCGACGCCGAATTGCGCGATGCGTTCAACGCCGGGCTGAAAGCCGTGTTCAAGGATGGCACGTGGACCAAATTGTGCGAAAAGTGGTGGAAAGATATTTCACCCAAACCCGATTGCAGCGGCAAGGGTTTGCCCGATTTCGGAAAATAAGCGCGCCCCTGCATAACGATTTGCGATTTCCCTTTTCGCTTCTCCCAAATGGCAGTCTGTCGGAGAGCCCGCGTAGCCTAGCGCCTTGTGCGCGTTTTTGAGGACGCCCACGAGGGGCTAGGCTACTTCTGCGACAACCTGCTAAAGAAGCGAAAAGGGAATGATCGGGATGAGGGGAAAGTTTTTCCATATGCCTGACATCGAGTTGCTCCCGCCAGACAATAGACCCTCGCGCGATATCGCCGGCAAAGCATTGGCGCTGTCCGGCGTTTCCAATTTACCGGCGTGGGCAGTCATTATTTTGATCGCGGGGCTGATCGCCGCCGCCGTCATTGTGACGAATGCCGAATACACCAGCATCCTGCTCATTCTCAGCAGTGGCATCGCGCTAACGCTCTACGTCACCTTTTTTGCATATACGCTCGCCTTGATCTTTGGTTTGGTTGCCGGCTTGATGCGCGTTTCGCGCAATCCGATTCTGTACACGATCGCGACGCTCTACGTCGAAGTCATCCGCGGCATTCCGCTGCTCGTTTTGATCCTTTACTTTTTTTTTGTCATTGCGCCCTTTCTCGCGAACAGCGTGCCCGACCAGTTCGCCTTTGTGTTTCGCGATGAAGCGCTCGAGGGCATTATTGCGCTCTCGGTGGGGTACGGCGCATATCTCGCGGAAGTTTATCGCGCCGGCATCGAATCGATTCCGCGCGGACAGATGGAAGCCGCGCGGTCACTGGGCATGAGTTACCCCAGCGCGATGCGGTACGTGATTCTGCCGCAAGCGATTCGAACCGTCCTGCCGCCGCTCGGCAATGATTTCATTTCGCTCCTCAAAGATTCGGCGCTGGTCTCGGCGATTAGCGTCAAAGAGTTGACCTTGTGGACACGCCAGCGCAGCGCGAACACATTCAAGCCGTTAGAACATTGGACGATTGCCGCGATTCTCTATTTGGTGATGACGCTGGGTTTGTCGGTGGTCGTACGCTATTTGGAACGCCGTTACGCGATCCCCAAATAAAATGAGCAACGGCAGCCCGATCATCCGGATCGAAAACGTCCACAAACGTTTTGGGAAATTACATGCCTTGCGCGGGGTGTCGCTCAACGTCGAGCGCGGTCAGGTGCTCGTCATTATTGGACCAAGCGGGTCGGGCAAGTCCACGTTGTTGCGTTGCATCAATGGCTTGGAGATTCCGGAAGAGGGTCGCGTCACTGTGGACGATATTCCGGTGACGCACTCTGCCGCAAATATCAACGCCGTGCGCGCCGAAGTCGGCATTGTCTTTCAGCAATTCAATTTGTTTCCGCATTTGACGGTTTTGCAGAACGTCACGCTGTCCCAGCAAGTCGTGCGCAAGCGCACCCCCGTCGAAAGCCAACGCATCGCGCGAGAATTGCTCAGCAAGGTCGGCATTCCGGAAAAAGCTGGCGCGTATCCGGCGCAGCTTTCCGGCGGACAACAGCAACGCGTCGCGATTGCGCGCGCGCTGGCGATGAATCCCAAGATCATGCTCTTTGACGAGCCCACGAGCGCGTTGGACCCGGAAATGATCAAGGAAGTTTTGGACGCGATGCTGGTCTTGGCGCAGGAAGGCATGACGATGGTCGTCGTCTCGCACGAGATGGGCTTTGCGCGCGCCGCAGCGAATCGCGTCATCTTCATGGATGAAGGCACGGTCGTCGAGGACGGCGCGCCGGAGCAAATGTTTACGCACGCGCGCGGAGAACGCATGAAACAATTCATGAGCAAAATCTTGTATTGAGTGAAGGAGGCAGAGATGGATGTCAAAGAACCTCCCGTCGCAGTAATGCCGCCAAAAACCGGCGCGACAACTCTGCGAATGAGTTACGAAGAGTTTCTCGAGTGGGCTGACGAAGATGTCCACGCCGAATGGGTAGATGGAGAGGTAAGCATTGAGATGCCGCCAAAGAATCCACATCAAGTTCTGGTCGCCTTCTTGCTTCAAGTCATTGGTCTCTTCGCCCGCGTTACCGGAATTCGAGGTCATCTTCTGACTGCCCCATTTGAGGTGAAACTCTGGGCAGGCGGACCGGCGCGGGAACCGGATCTGGTCTTTGTTGCCCAAGAGCACTTGGATCGTGTCACTCCCGAACGAATTGCCGGCGCGCCCGATCTGATCATTGAAATCGTCTCTAACGATAGCGTTCACCGCGATCGCGTGGACAAATTCGACAATTACGAAAAAGCCGGCGTCGCCGAATACTGGATCATTGATAATCGTCCCAACCAAAAACGCGCGTGGTTCTATCAACTTGGCCCCGACGGAAAATTCCGCGAAACACCGCCCGACGCGCGAGGCATCTATCATTCCGCCCTTCTGCCGAATTTCTGGTTGCGCGTTGAGTGGCTCTGGAACGAAGAACCGAACGAATTGAGCGCGCTGGCGGAGATCATTGGTCCCGATCGATTTGCGGAAGCATTGCGCCAAGCCAAGCAAGCACAGTGACCATTCCTTATCACAGGGAGGCTGAATGCCGCTGCTACAAGCCACGCAAGTGACGAAACGCTTTGGCGGGCTCGTCGCCGTTGACAAAGTAGACTTCAAAATCGAACCAGGGATGATCGCGAGTCTCATCGGACCCAACGGCGCCGGCAAGACGACGCTGTTCAAC